>CAUZNX010000262.1:0-3502 GCA_963580905.1 Dehalococcoidia bacterium
GGCGATATTGCCATGTCCGAGTACGCCGCTGGACCAGAGTACAGCACCTTCTTTGTCGCCCAGGTTTTGCACTCGTCGTAGCTCACCCGTAAGGTGAGATTGTCTCGCGTCGTGCTATCCAGGTTGCCGAAGATGATGCGGTTCTTGTCGTGGGCCTGCTCGTCGGTGTATCGAATGATGCTGGCCTGGCACACCGCATCCGTCAAATCATCCAACTCGACGAGGTCGGACCAGGTCTCCCCTCCGTCCTTGCTCCACGCACAGAGGCGTCTTTGCAACTGTCGGTTGGACGCCCTGATAGCCATATAAAGCGTACCATCGGTGGTTTCGACCAGCTCGCACTCGTTTGAACCCGCCTGGCAGAGCGCCGCCGACCTGCCAGGTGGCGCCGTGGTCGTCGCTGTAGAACACGTGGGAGTGAGAAAAGATCGAGTCGAGGCGGTGGCTATCGAGGTGTCCGGCGGGTATGGCAAGGCGCCCGGACTTCAACTGTATCCCCTTGCCGGGACCCATGACGTAGTGCGTCCAGTGAGAGGGCATGATGCTGTCGGTGATTTCGACCGCCTCGGACCAGGTCGCGCCATTGTCGTCGCTGCTCATGACGTAGCTTCGGAAGGCATCCTCGTTGAACGTGAGGAACACTGTGCCGGTCACTCGGTCCACGACGACGGTCGGATTGTGGAACGTATTCTTGCCGTTACCTTGTAGCAACTGCAGCGGGCTCCAAGTCAGCCCGTTGTCGGCGCTACGCTTGAGAACGAGATAGAGTGCATCGTAGTCGCGCTGGCCGTGCCTTCGGCCCTCGCAGAAGGCCAGGATGGTCCCGTCTTCGGTTATCGCGAGTGAGGGGATCCTGAACGTGTGGTACCCCTCCGCTCCGGACGTAAACACCTCGGTCTCTCTAATCCATGGAATTGATTGCTGAGATGTCATGATGCTGCCTCCATGAGTGGGACTCGTCGATCTATCAGCGCCAGATGCGTGCCATTTAAGCCGACTATGGTCCCCAATGCAATTGCAGATTCGGATTATGTTGACTACCCGGCGCGAGTTACATACACTCCGGCTCGGCTAGGACACCGACTATGGAGGACCGTCCACATGAAGAAGCTTATGGCGACTGCCCCGGATCGAGTGGAGGTGGTCGAAGTAGCGATGCCGGAAATGGGCGAAGACGAGGTGCTGGTACGCGGCGTGCGTTCGCTGCTGAGCCCCGGCTCCGAGCTGAAACGAGTACGAAAGTCCGAGGCCTACCCCGGTCCTTGGCCCAACCCCGATCTGGGCTATGCCATGGCAGGCGTGGTCGAGGAGGCAGGTTCGAAGGTCGTGGACCTCTCACCGGGTGACCGGGTCGTGACGATGCGCAACCATCAGGAGTACGTCGTCTCCAGCGGTGGCCTGTTTGGTGAACGTCCGTCGATGAAGGTACCGGACAGCGTTGACTGGGATCTCGCACCTTTTGGGATATGGGGGCGTTCGTGCATCAACTGGTCTCGCAGGGCGGCTATCGTCCATGGCGAGACCGTAGTCGTCGTAGGTTGCGGGCTTGTCGGCCTGCTCATGGTCATGTGGGCCAAACTATCGAACCCAAGGCGAGTCATCGCCATCGATCTCGCGCCACAGAGGCTCGAGCTGGCGCGACGTGCTGGGGCAGATTTTGTCCTGAACCCGCGAGATGGGGACATCGCCGAGCAAGTGCGGGCGCTGAGCGAATATGGGGCTGACGTGACCCTGCACTGCGTTGGGGGCGGCGCCGCCAAATCTTTCGAAACATCTCAGGTTGTTACTCGCCGGGGTGGCCGCGTGGTGCTTATCGGGCACCACTGGACCGACCTGCGTATATTGCCGCACCAGTTCACCAACATTGACCTGCTGGGGGCGGGCGTCGGCTACGATCGTGATCCGAAGCTGTTCGCCGACGGCATCGATCTCTTGCAGGCGGGCAAGTTGCCGGTGGCGGACATCGTTACTCACAAGGTTCCCTATACCGATGCTCCGGGAATATACGACATGCTCATCTCGGACCCGGATGATTCGGGCGCGATTCTGCTGGAATGGGACATTTAGGGGGAGACACATCTTGACTCAGATACTCGATCCGAATGACGAAAGATTCACATGGCAGGGCATCGTGTCGATGCGTCGAGAGGGTGGCTCGGCCATGCCCTGGCGACTTCCCGAGGACCGACTTGATCTGTACCCGCCCGAGGGTCTTCAGAAGTGCGGCTCCAATCCGGCGGGGGTACGGCTATCATTCCGCAGCGACACGGGACTGGTTGAGGGCGACCTAGTCCCCGATGCCGAGTCGACCGCGGTCGATCTCTACGTGGACGGAACATTCCAGGCGTCGGCGCCACTTGAGGGTCGCTCCGGTTTCAGTTTCAAGGGATTGCCCGTCGGAGAAAAGCTGATCGAATTGTGGCTACCTCAACTGGGAACCTTCCGCCTAAAGTCGTTGGGCCTGAGCGAAGGAGCGACACTGTCTTATTTCGAGGACACGCGGCCGCGCTGGATAACCTACGGTAGCTCTATCAGCCACTGCGGTGCAGCCGAGAGCCCCAGCCAGACCTGGCCCGCCATCGTCGCGCGCGAGCACGGCCTGGACCTGACCTGCCTCGGGTATGGCGGCAACTGTCACTTGGAGCCCATGATCGCCCGCATGATCCGTGACATGCCGGCCGACTACATTTCCATCAAGATTGGAATCAACATCTACGGAGCGGCAAGCCTCGGTCCGCGGACGTTCCGGTCGGCTGTTATTGGGTTCGTTGAGACGGTCCGAGAGAAGCACCCTGACACGCCCTTCGCCGTCGTATCGTCGATCGTGTCCCTACCCAAGGAGGTAGCGCTCAACGGTGCAAAGATGAGCATGGAGACGATGCGTTACGAGGCATCGGAGGCAGTCGGTGCGCTCCAGGCTCACGGCGACAAGAACCTGCACTACGTCGATGGGCTGCGCATACTCGGCCCGGAGGAGGCACACATGCTGCCCGACGACGTCCATCCCGATGCGGAGGGGTACAAGTTCATGGGGCGCCGTTTCCTCAATGAAGTGGCGGAGCCTCTGTTCACTGGCCAGTCACGCGGATAGGGAACGGAGGCTCCGGTCTTAGGCGCCTGGGTCTGACCAGATGCTGCCCCCGATGAACCGGATTCCGTCGTCTCCGTGAAAGTAGTATGTGGACAGGATGCTGCCGTCTTTGCGTTCGATGGAGGACGGGTAACCCAGGTCCATGTGCTGTCCGTCGTCCCGGAGCACTACCTCACGCCCGATGTCCCATGACTCGCCCTGGTCGTCGCTGAAGCATGCCCGTACACCGTAGGGCTCGCGTCGGTAGCCGTAGGTGCAGAGTATGCGCCCGGAGCGCAGTTCGATGACGTTACAAGGGTGGCCCCACATCGACGTTCGCTGCAAACCTTGCCAGGTCCAGCCGTCGTCGTCTGAGAAGGCCTGGTACATGAAGCCGTCCGCGTCGTCTGTCCTTATGACTGTAAGCAGCCT
>CAUZNX010000263.1:0-3494 GCA_963580905.1 Dehalococcoidia bacterium
TGGGCCGGCAACGGGGCCTACTTCTACCGAACGGACATCTTCGACAACTTCTTCATGTTCTACATCCATGAGACGATGCACGAAATTGGTCTTCCCGACCTCTACACCCTGCACACCTGGCATCCGAATAGTGCAAACAACTACGGCGACGACCTGATCCCGTTCGCCCAATGGGCGCAGATGTCTGATGGAGCACGTGGGTCAGGTGCGATCATCGCGTGGCACCGTTGGCTGTTGGGGTGGCTCGGCGAGGATCAGGTGTACTGCCTACCTGCCGGATCCTTAACGGATGTCGAAGTCACCGTTGTGCCGCTTGAACGAGACGCAGCGGGCTTCAAGGCAGTGATGATCCCGGTGAGCGACCGCAAGGTCGTCGTTGTCGAATCCCGGCGCGCTGAGGGATACGACGAGGACATAGGAGAAATTCCTATCGCTGTTGAAACCGACGGGGCCATCCGGAGATCATTTTTGAACTGGTTGGGCACCAGCGGCTTGCTCGTCTACACCTATGACACCTCTGTGTTCCAGAACTCAGGGCCTGGCCGAGTTCAGATCCCCGCGGGTCGGCCCGGTTTCACTCACGTCAGTGAGGAAATTACTCAGGCACAGATCGACGTCCGTAACGAGCAATGCCAGCTCGAAACCAATCCCGACAACACTGCTTGCACCCTCTACATGGATCCTGAAGATGAAAACAAGTCGCTAATAGAGGCGTGGTACGACCCGCTGGTCCGTGTCGGCGAGTCGATCATCGTCGAAGGCATCACAATCGAACTGTTGCAGTGGGGCGACTACGACAGGGTCCGCATCTCCAAATAGGCCGTCTTCGCGTATCTACCCCTGGTGTTCGTACCTCACCTCCGAATCCTCGAGAAGTAGATGGCAGACTGAAATCGTGAGACTGGTCCCGGTACTCGTAGCGGTCCTGTTGACAGCATCTGCTTGTGGCGGTGGATCCGACACCGCTGCACCGGCCTCAACAACCGCTGTACCAGCCACAACAATCAGCACCACTGAGCCAACCGCCAGTTCTCAAGCACCCACCACAACTGCTGTGTCGACGACCACTGCGGCACCAACCACGACGGTGGCACCAACAACCACCGCCACACCCACGACGGTGGCACCAACAACCACCGCCACACCCACGACCGTCGCACCAACAACCACCGCCACACCCACGACCGTCGCACCAACAACCACGGTGGAGATACCAGGGGAGTTATTTGTTGCCTCCCGATGGGTATCTCCTGCATGTGATCCAGCGGCGCCTACCCGACTCCGCCAGGTTCATACCCCTGACAGCCCATCCGAAAATATTTTCGGCGCTCTAATCGATCCTGCCCCCGAAGGTCTCGACTTCTGGATCCCTCCTGATCCGATACCCGGCAGACCCGGCGATGTGATCTGGGCCCGACACGACGCGGACCTAGAGGGCGGAACCGCCTATCTCATCCTCTACCGGTCCGAGAGCGTCTGTGGTGAACCGCGCGCAGTTTCAGCGTGGATCGCCGTTCCCGATGGAGAAGTACCCCTGGCCGGGCGAGCAATCCTCTCCTGGGGCCATGGCACACGAGGAGCCGGAAATCACTGTGCCGGCACAAGAACGGGCTACATGTACCAGGACGAACTCCAGGGTCTGATCAGCGGTTTTCTCGACCGAGGCCTCGTAATCGTGGCTTCCGACTATGAAGGCTCTGGCACACCCGGCATGTACGCATGGGCCCAGAGCGCTGCCCAGGGAAAGAACCTCCTCGATGCCGCTCGGGCCGCCCGCAACTTCGCTCCATCAAACGCTGGAATCAGAACCATTTTGACCGGCTTCTCAGTCGGCGGACATGCAATGTCTAAGGCCAACGAGATCGCCGACATCTACGCGTCGGACCTGGATCTCATTGGCGTTGTCGGACTACTCGCCGGAGTGGTCAAGTCCAGTTGGATCCCAGAACTCCTTATGCGTTCCTCATCACGTGGGTACATCGTCCTGGGTGCTGCTGTTCAACAGGCGATCTGGGGTCCGGAACTGGCTCCAGCCAGTCGGATCCTCACCGATCTCGGAGTGAGCCATCTCGACGTGCTCGAAGAACAGTGCATGACAGAGACCAACGAATACTTCAATCAGTTCGAACCGGAAGACATCTTCAAGTTCCCTTATGACCCGACTTTCACCAACGGGGTAGATCCCAGCGTTGCCAATGCGATCGGTCAGCGGATCGGGGCTGCTCCTGTCATCCTGGTTCACCCCTCCAACGACCCCGCAGTACCTCCGGCAGCCCTGATCGAATATGTGGAAACGGTCTGTCAGTACGGCCAACCCATAACGGTGAGTTGGCACGAGAACATGCCGCATTCGATCGACATGTTCGCCAACGACGAAGCCTTCTCTGCGATCTTCGAGTTCATCGATTCAAGACTTGCCGGAAATCCAGCAGAAACGCATTGCGGTCAAATCCCCGAGGTTCCCGGACTCGGATCGGCTACAACAGCCGCAAGCATCCCATGCGGCATCTTTGAGTCTCTGGAGGCAGCCCAACAGTTCGTCGACGCCAACCCCCAGTTCGGGCCGGACCTAGACACCAACGGCGACGGCGTCCCGTGCGGGGACGGGGACGCTCAGCGCATTCCGACTGACGTTGGCTGCGGCGGATTCGAGTCTCAGGCCGAAGCCCAGGAGTTCTTCGACTCCAATCCGGAGAGCGGCCCAAGACTCGACGGCAATAACGACGGAGTCGCTTGCAGCCGAAAGGACGACTGCTGCGCATGGGGCACTTCGGACACGGGGTGCGGCGGATTTACTTCTCAGGTCGAGGCCCAAACCTGGTTTGACGCCCACCCAGACTTGGGTGAAACCGTTGACGGCAACGGCGACGGGACGGCCTGCGGAGACGGCGATTTCGGAGGGGCTACTGACTGCGGGGGAAAAGCCCCCGAACTAGTCCTTCCGCAGTTCTGCGATCAATACCAGACATAGGCCGTCTTCGCGTTGCACACCTCATTGCACAGAATGCACACCACCACACGGACACAGACTTACCCGTCAGACACACATCCTTGATTCCACGGGTGAGAGCGGTCTAGGCGGACGTCTCGGACATGTTTCTGTGTTTCGATTCCCCCCAGCTCCACAAGGGCGTGTTCGCAGTTTTTGCGTGCACGTGTTCGCAGTTTCGAGAAGGCAGCGCTTTTGGCGCTGCCTTCCCGGGTTTTCAGCTAATGACTACGGGAAGTGGACGATGGGCCTGAGTCAGTTGTCGGAGTGAACAAACAGGGGTGCTCGACGGGACTCTCTCTCTCTCTGAGAAACACTCCGGCTCTGGTGAAAGACTCCAAGCATGAAGCGCGGCGTAGCTGGGTTCCTTGTCCTAACTGTGTTCGTTTCTGCCTGTTCTGGTGGAGCCTCTGAGACTGCGACCACTAACACCGCTGCGACCGAGGCGTCCGCCACATCTAAGGCAGCACCCACCACGACCAAGCCTGCGACTCCAACCACCACC
>CAUZNX010000264.1:0-3490 GCA_963580905.1 Dehalococcoidia bacterium
GACCTACAGGTAATCGGCTCCTACACGCGTAGCTGTCGTTGCGTTATCGATCCCGCGCTGCCGGGGCACAGCGAGAGATCCGACATCCTGTGGGAATGGGCCATGCGCCACGAATAACCCCAGAGTGCTACACTCTCCGCAAATCGCACTGAGGAGAGTCTCCCATGAAGGTCATGCTGGGACAGGGAAGCGACGATTTCGTAGCGGAGTTGTCGGCAAGATTCCCTGAAGTGACATTTGTGATCGGCGGCACCGTCGAGGAGCAGATCGAACAGATCGCTGACGCCGATGTGTACTTCGGCTGGCCGTCCCGCGAAGTCTTCGTGGCGGGCGAGAAGCTGCGGTGGGTTCAGAATCCTGGCACCGGCATCGACAGGATCATGCGAGACCTGCCCGAACTGGTGGACAGCGATGTTGTGCTGACGAACTCTCGCGGCCCTCACGCCCCACCAATGGCGGACCACGTAATGGGCATGGTGCTCTCCCTTGCGCACCGTATGGGTGAGCTGTGGGAGGATCAGCAGGCACACCGTTGGGAGCCTGCTCCGTACAACGACACCTATGTCGAGCTTGCAGGCCACACCATGGGCATCTTGTCCCTGGGTGACATAGGGATGGCCGTCGCCCAGCGTGCCCACGGCTTCGGCATGGAGGTCTATGCCGTCGACAAGCACCCTCGGCCCACGGGCCCGGAGGTCACCTCTGTATGGGGTATGGAGCGATTGGACAAGCTTCTGGCCATGTCGGACTGGTTCGTAGTAACAGCGCCGCTCACCGACGAGACACGGGGTTTCATCGACCGCCGTCGGCTGGGCCTACTCAAGGAAGGCGCACGAATCATCGTGATCTCCCGCGGCAACATCGTCGACGAAGAGGCGCTGATCGACGAGTTGCGTTCGGGGAGGATAGCGGGTGCGGGTCTCGATGCGCTGGCGGTCGAACCCCTACCGCCCGAAAGCCCATTCTGGGACATGAAGAACGTCGTCGTCACGCCCCACGCATCAGCTCTGACCCCCGAGATGTCTCGCGGCCGCCAGGAGATATTCATCGAGAACCTGCGGAGATTCTTGGCCAACGAGCCATTCCTATACGTCTGCGACAAGCGATCCGGCTTCTGATTTTCCCTATATGAGTCGAACTAGGGCAAGGACAACTGCCCCACGATAGTCGCTAGCCCGTAGAATGATATTGAGTTTCGCGCCGCTGGTATAGAAAACACTGCGCTATAATAGGGCGGTAAGCCGCACCCAGTGGGGGAGTGTCGGAATTGGCAGACGAGCATGATTTAGGATCATGTGCCGCAAGGCGTGCGGGTTCGAGTCCCGCCTTCCCCACCATCGAGTCTTACGTATTCTTTGTCCCCAGTGCAGGTCTGCACTCGGCTCTACAGCCGACGAAATCACAGGGAGTTATGCGCAATGCCATCGTTTGACGTCGTCTCCAAGACGGATCTGATGGAAGTAGACAACGCTATAAACGGCGCAAAGCGAGAGATAAACCAGCGTTTCGACCTTGCTGGGACGAAGTGCGACATATCGCGCTCCGAAAACACCCTCACGATTACCGCTGACGACACCATGAAGCTAACCCAGGTGGAAGAGCTGCTCTACAAGTATCTTGCACGTCGGAATGTGGACCGGGGGTCATTCGCTGTCACAGGGACGCAGGATGCGACCGGGGACTCTCTCAGGCAGACCATCGACATCGGGCAGGGGATCGAGGGCGATCTGGCCCGCAAGATCAGCAAGGCGGTCAAGGGCTCCAAGCTCAAGGTCCAGGTTCAAATCCAGGGCAGCGAGCTTCACATGTCCGGCAAGAAGCGCGATGACCTACAAGAGGTTATCGCGTTCATAAAAGAGATGGAAATCAAGCAGCCCCTGCAATATGTGAACTACCGGGACTAACATGCCACACGCCACTCCCGTCGGATTGACCGGTGAACACTACGAGGACACCGTCCCCGACACCCTCGACCTGGCCGAGCGGGCTGCACTGGGGCTCAACTACTTCACCGGCATGACCGAGCCGGACCTCGACCACGAGATGTACTTCCACGCCCAGTTCGACCTGTCGAGCCCGCCCGTCCTCTCGACCCACGTCACCTCCCTGGGCGCATGCCAGGCGAAGGCGCTCGAAGCAATTGCGTTCCTGCGCACGATGACGGGCAGTACCAAGGGCATCGAGCAAGAGGCCCGGATGGTCGAGATGATGGCTGGCATGCTTGGAGACGACGGTCTGTTGTGGGTCGACGGAAGCGCCCCCGGCAAGCCGTGGCTGCAGATACCAGAGCGATTCGCCATGGTCCACGGACAGGGCCGGATGGCGCGGGCGATGATGCGTGGCACCAGTATTCCGGCGACCCTGTTTGAAAAGAGCGCCTCGACAGGCTCGTAGTCGGTCTCGATAAGATGCTGGTCCACGACGGCGACCGCGCCTACTTCCCGACCCACGGCTTCTACGACAACGAATACCTACGCTCCTGTTACTCGGCGAAAGGGTGGAAGGACACCTCCGAGCCTTCGGGAGAAAAAGACGGCGAGGAGGGCTCGCTGTTCAATCACCAGGGCCACATCCCCGGCGTGCTCGCCAATTGGCATCGCCTGACTGGCAACGAGGACGCGCTGAATAGGTCGGGCGAGCTGGTTCGTTTCCTCGCTAGCCCGCAGTTCTGGAGCGACTACGAGGCGGGGGACTATCCGTCGGTGGTTGGACAGCAGCACGCCCACTGGACCGGCCATCTCCACGGCCACGTCAACACCCTGCGGGCTATCCTGGAGTACGCCCTGGCTGTCGACGATGCGCAGTTGAAGGGTTTCGCCCGCGACGGCTACGAGTGGGCGCGGCAGGCCCTGCTGCCTCGGATCGGCTACTTCGACTACCAGGGCTGCGCCACGGTGCGGATGATCGGCCTTGCGGTCAAGCTCTCTGACGCTGGGATCGGCGACTACTGGGAAGATGTGGATCAGTACATACGAAATCACGGCGTCGAGATGCAGATTACCCCCGACGACGCCGATTATCTGGCAGCCATGTCCGAGGGCAAGCCGCCGCCGGATGGCGAGCCTGGAACCTCCACGGAGAACGTTTTCGAGCGCGCAGTCGGCGGCTTTGCGCTGTGGTCTGACAAGTCCTGGGTCGGCCTGTGCTGCGGTACCCACGGCAACATGGGCCTGTTCTACGCATGGGATGGCGCACTACGCCATGACGACGGGACGGTCCGGGTCAATCTGCTACTGAACAGGGCGTCGGAGTGGCTCGATGTTCACAGCTACCTGCCATACGAGGGCAAGGTCGTGCTCCGAAACAAGACTGCTACCGAGGTGTTCGTGCGTGTGCCACTGTGGGTCGACAAGAGCGCTGTTTGCTGTGCAGTCGACGGCAATGATCGCAAACCGGCCTGGTTCGGCAGCTACCTAAGGTTCCGCGACCTGAGGCCGGGCGAGTCGATCACAGTGCAGTTCCCGATGGTGGAGACTACTGAGGAGTGGTC
>CAUZNX010000265.1:0-3483 GCA_963580905.1 Dehalococcoidia bacterium
CTCGATAACCTCTGGTACCTCGAGTACCTCGGTCCCTGCTCCCACTGCCGTTGATGACGTATCCACTGTCTTGATCCTCCTGTTTCGCATCCGAATACATGAATTAAAACGCCTGAATTACAACATACGACATTAAACGGTAACAAAAGGATTCATGGCGTGTCAATGGGTTTCTTGGTGGGCGTTTGGGCCGAGATTCGAACTGGCCTCGAAAACGTGCAGCCAGCCGTAGTAGAGGGGGGGCAGTTGCAGTAAAGAGCGACACCTCAGCAGGTCAAGCTGCGTCGCGGTTCGCTCTCTTCTTCCGTGGTCGTCCCGGCTTCTGGGGACCCATTAGCTCGGGGAGTATACGTGACTTGTTAGGAACAGGTTCCAAGTTGATCGAATTTCCGCACTGCAGGCACTGGAGGTACCCTCCCCAGCGGTCCTCAATCGACTGCAAGTCCCCTTTGCACCGGGGGCAAGACTTGAAATTCACCACTTATCCGCACCTTTAAGGTCAATTTTGTATCTGAATGGTGCCTCATAATAATCTCAGAGAGGGCCTATGTCAAGTTTAACATGCTAGAATGCATGTAAAGGCTTGTATCCTGGATTTTCAATTGACAAACGTTAATTTGGGCGACTATACTCAAGCTAGTGTAATACCCTGGGGGCGGATGCTGTATCATGGAAGGCACAAGGCTACGGATTCTGCAAATTTTGCAGAAGAATACCAACGACACCGTTGAGGGCTTGGCTAAGGGTGTTGGGCTGGCCTCGGCTACCGTCAGACGCCACCTGGACATCCTTCAGCGCGACCATCTCGTGGCCTTTTCAGAGGTCAGGAAGAAGACAGGACGACCGGAGTACTCCTTCTACCTCACGGAAGATGGGCAGGAGGCGCTCCCCAAGGACTACTCCAAGCTCCTCAGCAACGTTGTGAAGCAACTCTCCGAACTCAGTGAGAGTGACACCCTGGGCAAAGACGGCTCGGGCATTCTTGATCTAGTTTTCAGTCGGTTGGCCGGCGAAGCGGTGAAGCCGATCAAGGCCGAACTGGCTGGCAAGGGTTTGGGCGAAAGGGTCGCCTCACTTGAACGCCACCTGGGCGAGCAGACCTTCCTGCCTGAGATGGAAGTTGTCGATGGGACGTTGAATATCCGACTGATGAACTGTCCATTTCGATCAGTGGCCCTTGAGAGCAAATCGGTATGCGCATTTGATCTCAATGTCATCTGCTCAGTGCTGGACATGGATGTGGAGCGGCACGACTGCATCCACGACGGCGACTCGGGCTGCATGTACACCGTAGACTTGAGTGCTGAGGCCGAAAAGCAGCTCGCTACGGTTTAGCTGGGGATCGCCCCACCCCACTTTCGACAGAGAAAGAAGATATTATTTGTATTTGTGAGGGGCACCCTCACACACCCGGCAAAGGGGCTTTGCCCCTCTGCACACCCCAGCAATCCATCAGCTTAAATTCCCTCACTACTTCGCACAGCCCCCATAGCGCGCGCAGCGCCTAGACGGGCCACTCCTCCATCCGATACGCCGCGTCCCAGAACATGTACTCATAGCGGCTGCTCGCGACGAATGCCTCCTCCATGCGCCTGAGATTTTCTTCAGACGACGACGATACTGTCGGGTCGACAAAGTCTCGGAGCCACGTGGCCAGGTCGGCGAACTCGTCTGAGGCGTACATCTCAATCCATCGCGCATAGAGTGGGCTATTTGTCGGCAGTCCTCGATCCTCCAGCATCTTGCCTATCTCTGAGTAGCCCCATGAGCAGGGCAGGATGGCCGCAGCGATCTCCTCAACGCCACCGGAGTAGGCCGTGCCCGTGAGGTGTCGGGTATAGGCGAGGGTGGTTGGGGACGGCGACGTCGATTCCAGCTCCTGCTCCGTGATACCAAATTCGGCGCAGAACGAGACATGGAGCGACATCTCCGTGTTGAGGGTCTCGTGGAGCAACCGCGCGAACCACCCCATGTCATCGATCGAGGCGGCCTTTGCCGCAGCTATGGCGATGGCACGAGAGAATTCGATGAGATATATGTAATCCTGGCGCATGAAGTATCGGAAGGTGTCCAGCGGCAGGGTGCCGTCGCCGATACCGAGCACGAAGGGATGGCGCTTTTCCAGGTCCCATGACGCCGCGCACTTGCTTCTGAGGTCTGCGGAAAATCCCATCAGATCGCCTCCACAATCATCGTGTCTCCCGGATTGACCTGTTTCAGTATGGTTGGGTCGCCATCAATGCTGCCCAGGACGTTTACAGCACTGGCCGGTCTGATTTCGTCGCCCTGGCTCATTGGCGTCGGGCCGAAAAACAGGCATAGGGCGGATCCTGGCGGCCAGTACGCGACTGCGCCCATCTCGACCACTTCAACGGCCTGCTCCTCGTCCGCCTCTACTGGAATAGTGAAGTAAATTTCATCACCCCACGTCCCGGCAGAGGCTTCGAATGGGAGGGCATCCCACACCAGACCTGCTGTTGCGCTGTCGTTGAGTGTGGCCGTGACGTTGACTGCGCCTGCAGTTATCCTTACTTTTCGATGTGGCACTTGCGTCCTCCTCGGACTGTGTCGGGTATTATCGGGGAGCAACTCCGCATGGGCAACAATCGCGGAAAGCCATGTTCAGATGGCATTTTGACAGCGGGAACGGAGAATTATGAAACGAATCGTGCTACGAAAACCCTTCGACATCGACATCGAGGACGCAGAGACGCCCGTGCCCGACCGAGGGCAGGTCCTCGTACGAACCAGAGCAAGTGGCATTGCGGCAGGGACTGAGATGGCGCTGTACCGAGGCACCAATCATGACCTAGTCCTGCGGCGCTGGGGGCCTCAATGGGAGTATCCGATGTACACGGGTTACGAGGCCGTGGGGGAGGTAGTCGAGCTTGGAGCTGATGTCTCGGAGCCGAACGTTGGCGACCGGGTTCTACTGTACGGGCACCACGCGGAGTACTCGGCGGTGGACGCAAACCGGGTCTTGAGGCTGCCAGATACGCTGGCAGACGAGGACGCCCTGCTCGCGGTTCTGGGCACGACGGCACTGCGCGGCGTCCGGCGAGCAAGGGTCGAGTATGGCGACAGCGTGGCCGTGGTGGGTATGGGGGTGCTGGGCCAATTGGCGATCCAGCACGCGAGGCTTGCCGGCGCCTCCATGACCATAGCCGTGGACACGGACCCGTGGCGACTGAAGATCGCAGAGACCCTGGGCGCGACATACACGGTAAATCCAGATACTGAGGACGCGGCGGCGGTGGTGGAAGGCTACACAGGGATAGGCGCGGACGCGGTCATCGAGGCGGCCGGTGCGCCACCAGCAGTGCCCCTTGCGCTGAGCCTAGCGCGAACGCGAGGTCGAGTATCGATAGTGGGGTGGCACACCCGGCCAGTGGAATTGGTTCTGGCCGAGGATTTCTTGTACAAGGAACTGGACGTCCTGGCGTCAAGTCAGGCCGGACCCGCAGGAGATCCGCCGCCCGAGCA
>CAUZNX010000266.1:0-3468 GCA_963580905.1 Dehalococcoidia bacterium
CCTGGGTTTTACGACGCCAGCAAACCCCTGAATCGTCCGGTGGATGAGCGCCCGGACAGCACGAACTAGGGTGCAGATGTGCAGCCAGTGAAAAATGCCTGAGGACTAGATACGACAAAGCGGGCCAGTGCTATATAGTACTGGCCCGCTTTGAATTGTTTCGCGTTTGAGGGAACCTTTCCCTAGCGGCCGGGGCCGCCACGGGGAGGCGTTGTCAGGTGGTTACGGCTCATGGGCATCATTGCCAGATGCCGTGCCCGCTTGATGGCCGTAGCCAGTCCGCGTTGGTGTTTGGAGCACACCCCAGACTTGCGCCTCGATTCGATCTTGGCCTGGTCCGACAGGTACCGAGCCAACGTATTGACTTCTTTGTAGTCGATATACTTGACGTGGTTCACGCAGAAGGCGCAAACCTTCCGTCGTGCATAATAGCGCGGTTTTCCACGGCGAAACCCGCCGCCACCGCCGCCGCCTGGTCGTCCTCCGGGGCTGCTGCCCCTGGGTCCTGCTGGTCTGCTCTGTGTCGTCACTCGGTTTCCCTCTCTTGTGCCTGTCTATCTACCACGGAAGGTCTTCGACATCTCCACCACCGGACGCTTCTCCGGGAGGAGCGCTGCCAGGAGCGCTAACGGGGCCACTGCTCGGACCGGCCGTTCCCGTTGCTTCGCCTGGACCTGCCCCGGATCGCTCCGGACGGTCCAAGAACTTCACTTCGGTAGCGGCGATCTCGTTGCCGGCCCTGGGCTCACCATCCCGGCTGATATACGGCGAACTGGTAAGCCTGCCCTCAACGTAGACCTTCATACCCTTGGTTACATATTGATTGCAAGTCTCTGCCAGGCGGTTCCAGGCATTGACCCTGAACCACTCGGTCTCCTCGCGCTGCTCACCTTCGCCTGTAGTGTACCTGCGATTGGTAGCGACGTTAAATGAGGTTACTGGGTTGCCATTTGGCGTGTAGCGCATCTCGGGATCATTGCCCACATTGCCAATCACTAGAGCCTTGTTCATCGTCATAGGCTGACCCCAATCCCCACAGTATTATCTGCTAGCCGCTATACCTTGGTTACGAGGAATCGAATGATGTCCTCTGAGGCCTTCAGGCTGCGGTTCAACTCGGTGACAGCACTCGAGTCCATCGAGAACTTCACCAGGATATAGATGCCTTCGCGAAACTTCTGCACCGGATAAGCGAGGCGCTTGAGCCCCCAGTTATTGTGCTCTCCCGCCGTACCGCCACCGCCTGTGATCAGTCCGTCCACGCGTTCAATCGCGGCGGCGATCTCCTCTTCGGTCGCTTCAGGCGAGAGGATCATTACAACTTCGTATTCACGTATTCGCTCTGCTATCAAGAGATCTCCTGGAGCTTAGGGGTAGGACCCTGTCGGTATGAACCTGCAATTTGCAGCACGTATGAAGAGCATTATAGCATGGAGGGCGTTGAAGGAGTAAGGTCCTAATCGACATCGTCGCCTCGTGTGGACGACAACACCCAACTTGGAACAAAGGAGCCGTACATGCCCGACTGGACAAGCGCGCTGAAACTGGACACAAATCGAAAGGTGATCGGCGGCAGTTCAAAGGCGCTTGCGGACGCCGTCAGGGATGGCGCGGACCTGCGGATCTATACCGAATTCCGCCACAATGAGCACATCGATGTGACATCTGACAACAACGAACTCATTCGAGAGGTGTCCGAGTTCCGCGAGACTCTTCTGATTGACGATCGCTGGTCCGCGGGCTTTATGACGCTACGACAGCCCGTCGAGCTGCCAGATGGTTTTGGTGACCGGCCGTCGTTGTCGCTATTCATGTACAACGAAGACGGCACGCAGGCCATCGCACGACCACACCTTGACGGCCCTCCCGCGGGCGGCACCCCCGGACCTACGCCGCTGGGCGAGCACGGCGACATGCCCAAGTACCATCAGCTAGACAGTTGGGACGGCAGCACCAACGCCCCAAGCAGCAACTTCATATATGACTTTGAGGAATTCGACTACTGGGTCCGGAACGACTGGCGACAGGTGCTCTCCCACTCCGCAGACGGCGAGGTCGTATCTGGCTCGATAGAGGAGCTGGAGGACGCATTCAAGACAGGCTCCGAGGTTAAGGTTGGCGTCAGCGGCCTCTGCGACGGCGTCGTGACTGAAGAGGATACTCCCATCGACCACGAACTGTTCATACAGGTCGGCTACGGTTACTACTACACCGGGGAAAAGCTGTTCATCGGCGCAACGCACCCCTTCGTTCGCATCAAGCCCGCCATTCCCGTGCGCTACACGAGCCGCGGCTGGGACTATGGCTGGGCGATGTGTAGAACCGACGGCAAGGTTGCACTGTCAATGGTAGACCCGTACACCCTGTCGTTTAGCCGCAGCGAGGGCCACCACGCCATTCGCTGGTTTGTGAGCTAGGGCTCGGTACTAGGCCCCACAACACCGCTTGAACTTTGCGCCACTTCCGCACGGGCAGGGTCCGTTCCTGCCCACGCCGCGCACCTTTGCGTCCTCGCGGACCGCGGCCAACGAGAGCGGCGTCGTGGCCGAACGCTGGCTGGCGGGCATTGCGCCTCCTGGCACAACCAAACCCAGCGGCCTCGATGCGCCGACCGCGACCTCCTCGATGCTGGAGTACCTCTCCTCAAAGAACTGCTTGAAGGAGTCGCAGAAAAAGGGCAGGCTGTTCTCCGCCTCGCCCACATTCATGACACGGTACTTCGGACACTCGCCGTAGCATAACGTCAGCCATGGGCATTCCCGGCAATCGTCGTGAAGCTGAGGCTTTGCGCCGGCGAAGGACCGGAACCGCTCGCCCTGCACCATATCCGCCAGGGACGTGTCGTGGATGTTGCCCAGCAACCATTCGCTCTCCACGAAGAAGTCGCAGGGGTACATGTCGCCGTTGTGCTCCAGCAGCAGGTATCCGCACGTCCGGGCTAGCTGGCAGGCTTCGCTGGAGAAGCCCCATAGCATTTGCACGAGATTGTCGAACCAACGGATGCGTGCCTTCTCAATACCGACCTCTCGCCAGGCGTCGAAGAGCTCGACCAGGAACTTGCCGTACTGTTCGGGCGTCAGTGACTCATCGGTGATGCCACCCTCGGCTGCGCTCGCATGGCCTTCGGCCACCTCGGCGCATGGTATGAACTGCAGGTGCTCGAACCCCTGGTCCAGCAGCCAGTGCAGCAGCTCCAGGGGCCGCCCCACATTGGATTGGTTAATCACAGTGAGGACGTTGAAGGGCACGTCGTGGCGACGGAGATGCGCAATGCCCGCCATGACCCGTTCGTGGGTCGGGCGGCCCGACCAGTCCACACGATAGTTATCGTGCCACTCGGGAGGGCCGGCCAGACTGACCCTCACCAGAAAATTGTGCCACTTGAAGAACCTCGCCCAATCGTCGTTGAGCATCGTGGCGTTGGTCTGGATAGCGTTGCTGACCGCAGGCGGGGCCTCCGGCACGGCC
>CAUZNX010000267.1:0-3464 GCA_963580905.1 Dehalococcoidia bacterium
CGACGATCTCCACGTGCGGTTCGTGCACAACCGCCTCAACTCCATTCGCGATCAGCTCGACATCCAGATCTTCCAAGACAAGAGGACGTCGCGAGGGTACAAACCCCTCAACGACTAGGACGATCCATCACGGGGCCGCACCGATCTTGACGACATGGACCTCAAGGGCCACTACGCCGAGTTCATCTACCCCAACCTGGTGGCGCTCACATTTCCTACCCAACTATGGCTCGTGCGTTGTGATCCATTGGGACCGGCCAAGATGCGGCTCGTGTCACGTATCTACGGGCTCGACACCAGCCAAAATGTCCAAGACGAAGCGTTCGAACATCTAGAAACCACCAACTACGAGGACACCGAGATGCTTCTAGTGCTGATGGGCAACCTGCGTACGCCGCTTTATCGCGTGGGGCCAGCTTCCACTTGGGAGGTGCGGGCGATTCACCTGTGGGAGACCGTTCGCCAGCATCTCGACACACCGCTGGCCACCGACGAATTCTCCCACTAGGCCTACAGTTAGGCGCTCTTGTCGACCAAGAGAAACTTGCGAATCTTGCCCACGCTGGTGCGAGGTAGCTCGTCGATCAACGAGATCTCGCGGGGTCTCTTGGCCTTAACCAAACGGTCTTCACACCAAATAACCAGCTCTTCGATCGACGGCGGATCAAAAGCATCGGCAGCTACCACGAAGGCCACTGGAACCTCGTCGCGCATTGGGTCGGTCCGACCTACAACGGCCGCCTCGAGCACCTTCTCGTGGTCGGCCAACACGGCCTCAACTTCCACAATCGAAACATTCTCTCCCGCTACCTTCAATACATCTGACCGGCGACCGTCGAAGTAGTGGCGACCGGTTGAGTCGCGCCTTGCCCGGTCGCCCGTCAGAAACCAGCCATTCCTGAAGCTGGCCTCGGTGGTATCGGGATCATCCAGGTACCCGGCGAACAAAGTTCGTCCGCGCTGGCCTCCGACTACCACCTCGCCTACCTCGCCAACCTCCACCGAAGTCCCGTCGGACCGCTGGACGTCGACTAGGCATCCCTCGGTCACCCTACCCATAGACGAATGGTCCGGGTTCCGGGGCTCATCGGTCAACACTGCCGGAATGGTCTCCGTCATCCCGTATAACTGCCTCGGCCTACACCCGAACCAGTCGGAAATCGTCTCGTACTGGTCTGCCGCCAGATTCTGGGCGAACCAGCACTGTCGGAGCCTCAAATCGTCGACTGGCCTACCCCTAGCGAGGATCATCCTCATGGGTGCGGCAAACAGACTGGCCGTCGTGGCCTCGTGGCGCGCGGCCTGGCCCAAGAACCCGCTCGCAGTGAAGGACGACATTAGAGCCACGCTGGCCCCCGCCCAGATCGAGGAGGCAAACGAGTAGTACTGGGCGTTGGCGTGGAAAAGGGGCAGCACGACCAGTTGCCTATCCGTCTCGTCGAGGCCTGCAGCCGCAGCCATCGTGCGTCCGGCGAATGCATAGTTGGCCTGGGTCACCTCAACGCCCTTCGGGACGCCGGTCGTACCTGACGTGAACATGACAGCAGCCCGGTCGGTCGGAGCCGGCGCCGTCAACAATCGGATCGGATCGCAACCGAAGGCGACGAGGTCAGGGTCGTGCTCCTCGACCTCGATCACCCGCAGCGCCCCACACGCTGACAGATATACGCTCGCCCGGGAAGCGGCACAGATGCCGACCACCGGTCGGGTCCGCCCGATGTGGCCACGCAGTTCGACTTCCCCACCCATCGGGTCAGAAGTGACCACCCACGCACCCAGTCGGATCGCAGCCAGCCAGACGGCCACGAACGCCGGGCAGTTGGCCAACGCCATGTGCACGGGGGAGCCCGGCTCCACCCCGTTCGACGCCAGTGTCGCTGCCACGCGATTGACGACCCCGTCGAACTCCCCGTAGGTCCACTTCGAAACTAGACCGTCCGGACCCTCGGAGACGAGAAATATGGCGTCGGTGCGCCGATCGACGCTGGACGCCCAGATCGCTGCGAAGGTATCCAGGGCTGCAACCGGGGCCATCACCCCTCTCCATATCCACCGCCACCGGGCAACTCCAGGCAAACAACGTCATCGGGTCCGAGGGTGATTCGGCTCTGGGTGGTAACCGCCTCACCGTTTACCGAGAACGAACCACAAGCTCCGGGCCGCCCACCAAAGATGCCCTGGGGCGGCTCACTCAACCGGCTGGTCACAGCGTTCAGTTCCCACTTGAGTGCTGTGTCGACGCTGAACTCGACTGTCTGTCCAAGCCCCCCGGACTGTGCACCATCCCCACCAGAGCCCTGACGCAACTCCTTACGATGGAAGTGGATGGGGGCCGAGGCCTCCACCACCTCGACCGGAACAGCCGAGATCCCTGTTGGGTAGGAGCACGCTGACAATCCAGGCTTTGTCGCTCTCGCACCGACGCCTCCCGCATAGGTAAACATGGCGGTGATGAACGGAGACCCGTCCTCGTGGTTTCCGTTCACCTGCATAGTCCAAACGGCGCCAGAGCCCTCCGCCATAGACTCCTCCGCCCGGATCTGAGCTAGAGCCTTCAGCAGCGCATTTGGCAGAAACATCCCCACGACATGACGGGCGGTCCCCGGCTGAGGAAGCACCGCGTTCACTATGGAGCCTTCGGGAGCAACCATGGTTATAGGGCTGAGACTTCCGTGGTTGTTGGGGATCTCCGGGTTCAGAACTGAACGGATGGTGAAAGTGGTGTAGGCGAGCGTGTAGTTCCTGACAACGTTGATGCCCCACGGACTTGCGTCAGAAGTTCCCGTGTAGTCGACGGTTATATCTCCAGCCTCGGCATCCACCTCGATGGCACAGACGATGTCGATCCTGCTGCCGTCACTCAAATCCAAAACGGCACTGGCCGGATACGACCCAGACGTCAACTCTCTAATGCTGGCTCGGGTGGCCTCCTCCGAACGACTGATAATCTCGTCAGCCAAATCCTCGATGTCATCGAGACCATGAGAGTCGCACAGCACCGCCAACCGCTGCGAGCCGACCTCGCCCGATGCCATCTGGGCATGCAGGTCGCCTGCCATATGGTCGGGCTGGCGCACGTTGGAGAGGATGAACCGCCAGACGTCATCGTTACGCTCGCCTGCCTGCATCAACTTGCAGATCGGGATCCAGAGTCCCTCCTCGAAGCAGTCCCGCCCACCTGCGCCGATCCCGTAACCGCCGACGTCGGTGTGATGGATGGTCGAACCGAAATAGGCAATCGGCTCCAGCACTTCCGAACCCTCGGATGCACGCCAGACCGGCACCAGCACAGTTACATCCAGCAACTGACCGGCCGTCTTGTATGGGTCGTTGGTGACAATCACGTCTCCGGGCACGAGAGAGCCGGGCGGGAACTCGGCGAGCATGTTGGCCGCGCCAATGGCGAGGGAGTTGATGTGACCGGGTGTGCCCGTGACGGCCTGTGCGACCATGCGGCCCCTGCG
>CAUZNX010000268.1:0-3464 GCA_963580905.1 Dehalococcoidia bacterium
GAGACCACACACGGGTCTGATCTCCACGGGTCGAGCCTGTCCGCATTGGAGACGATCGCGCCGTCTGAGACGGTCCTGGATCCCATTCCGGAAGACGACGACCCCGACGTCACCCACAGGGGCTGGAAGCGTGAAATAGAGACCGGCCGAAGGACGGGAAATCCGGTCTGGACCTTCTGTGGCAAGCTCGTCTACATCCCTACGGGTCGCCGCGGGCTTCCCACGTGTGCGGCCTGTATAGAAGCCACGCCTCCGGGTTCCCGGCACTCCTAGCCCTGCCAGAACGGCCTACTCGAAGATCACTCCGGCGGCTACCGGATCGAACCAATCCGGCCAGATGGTGTTCTCGTTAGCAACTCTTGCTCACTCTCGGAACACCTCAATCCGCTGTCCGTCTGGGAGAAGACTCCTGGCTGCCTCTGCAACGGCCACGTGCCCAACTCGCTCGACCGCCAGATAGCGATCCCGTAATGTCGCTGAGTCTTGACCGTCGGTCAATAACCAGGCCATCAGCCGTTCCAATTGGTCGACGGTGTAGACGTAGTCGAGCTCACCAAGAATGGTTTCTTTGGCGATCTCAAGCTCCTCAGCGCTTGGACCCTGCTGCACGAGGTTCGAGATTTCGCTCAGCACCCTGTTGTGGGCCAACTGGATGCTGTCAGCGTTGGTATCGACTGAAAGAAAAACGGAGACGATCTGTTCAGGACGGTTTACGTGCCAAAGTTCGACCCAACCGCCACCGTATGAGATGCCTAGCTCCTCGCGGAGTGACTTGTGGAGACGGTTTTCGAGGACTTCTTGGAGCACTGTGGTGCTGGCACGGAAGTCTTCTGTCACCGGCGTCACGGGCGGGAATAGGAGACTGAACCCAGCCGAAGCATCGTTGACGCCGGCAGAAACCGTGCGCCGATCGACTCCCGTTGGGGGCGACGGCGTCCTGTCGACCCAGGTTTCATGGTTTCCAGCGGGCAATGTCCCTATGTAGCGTTTCGCAACGTCCAGAACCATCTCGTAGTCAGAATCGCCGACGACCGCCACGACCATGCCGTCCGCCCCCGAGAAGCGAGAACGGTAAAGGTCCAGTGCAGATATGGCGGTGAAGTCCGCCAATTGATCAGATGACGGGACAGATCTGATATATCCGTCGCCCCCGTAGAGGGATTCTTGAGTTTCCCGCCATGCCAATGCTTGTGGGTCGGTCTCATTTTCCTGGGTAGCTCTAGCGAGACCATCCAGGGTCATGCCGAATGCGACTGGGTCGACTCTCGGCTCGGTGATTCGAAGATGGAGTAACGCGAAAAGGTTCGCGAGTCCAGTGGATCGCCCCCCTCCCAAAAAGCCCTGACTCGTTTCCCCGATGAAAGACGACAGCCCAAAACCCGATCGATCGAGGAAGTCTCTGACAGCATTCATGTCATGGTCGCCGACACCACTGCTGTCGACCGCGAAGGCCACGGGGTCAACGAGAGCCGATGCGCCAGATTCGAGCAATGAGAACCCACCGAGCGACTCAGCGGCCATGACGACAGTTTCGGCATTGATGTCCGAGTACTGATACATCACCCGTGCACCGTTAGCGAACACGAACTCGGTTGCCCTCAACTCCACGTGTTTGTTTATTTCGATCGGATCGACCGGGGTGGGTGGAGATAGAAGCGATTCGATCGTCTGGCGTTCCACTACTTCGTAGTTCCCGAGTTCGTGTTCGTACGCGTCGGTGGCCGCTTGACGCAACTCATCGACGCTTGGCAGGTCGTCGGGGGAGTTTCCGACAGCGACAACTAGTGGGGCCACCTGGCCCATGATCCACCTGAAGTGGTTGTTGAGGCCCTCTGTCGTCAGGTTGTCGAGAGTGGAGCTGAGTCGGGCGTGGGCCGATTCAGGGCCGTCTGCTGCAAGGCCCGTCAGGTAGTGCCACACATAGCTTTCTGCATACTCGTCATCGCTAATCGTTGCGGCCGAAGCGAGGGACTGGTCAAGGCTTGCCCGGTAGTCATTTTTGGCTTCTTCCACAGCGGTCTCCGAGAAACCTGCCTCTTCCAAGAAGCGCAACTCCTTCAGGACGCTATTCAAACCATCAACTTCGTCTCCTGCACTAAACCCAAAGCCAAAGAACCTGAGCCACTGTTCTTCCCACCACGTGTCAGTCCAAGAATCGATAAGGGCGAGTTCGCCAGCCGCTACGCGATTATCGAGGTGATCTTGGAAGAGGTCGGCGATGATTTGCTCTGTCAAATTTGCGCTTTGGCCACCAACGGTTCCCATGTCCCACATAGGCAGCGTGAAGTCGACCGAGATGATAGGGAGGTCGCCTTCGGGGTGGGTGAAGATCTCGAAGACTGGTTCATCGCGCATCTGGCCCGACGGTCGGCTTTCCTCCGTTGTGCCTTCTCCCGGCGGGTTGTCGGCGAATCGATTGGCGATCTCGCTTTCGAGTTTGTCGGCAGGGAGGTCTCCGACGACGATGACCGCCATCAGATCAGGTCGATACCAGCGGTCGTAGAAGTCACGGAGGTCGGTGCTCCTCACCGTCAGGATCTTCTCCTTCGAGCCAAGTACGTCACAACCCTCATAGCTAGAACCCGCCCGGTACAGGTTGGAGAACGCCTGTTGGCGCAGTCCCGCAGCAGTGTCGTGGTAGCGCACCTCCTCCAGAATCACTCCTCTTTCGGTATCCATCTGTTCACTGGAAAACGTCGCTGCAGACGCAATATCGTCGAGAACGTCCAGGGCCAGTCGCAGGTTCCCTAGCCCATTCGCACTGAACTTGTACACGGTGACATCGCAACTGGTGAACGCATTCACATCGGCTCCACCGGTTTCGAAACCCATTCGCTCAAGTGCTTCCATGAGCTCGTTACCCGGAAAGTGCTCTGTTCCCTGGAAGACCATGTGTTCCACAAAGTGGGCTATCCCCGAGTCGATCGGATCCTGATGAAGGCCCCCGGCTTTGACTGCTAGGCGCAGTTCGAAACTGCTTCCCGGGGTGTCGTTCGACCGCACGTAGTAGGTCAGACCGTTCCCTAAAGTCCCAGCCTTGACAGCGCTGTCGAGCGGGATCGGCGTGAGATCACCTGCTATCCCAAATGGTTTCTCTACAGTCGCCGGCACCGCAGTCGTAGTCGATGCTGTCGTATCTGTACTTCCGCCACAGGCCGACGCCATCAACAGCGCCGTCACGAACACTGCGACCCGCCTCATATCTCCAAGTCTGTCAGCCCACTTAGACCAGGAGCGGCGGCGGCCTACTCGAAGATCACTCCGGCGGCTTTCGGATCGAAGCCCTGAGGCCAGGTGGTGTCCTCGTCGGCTTTCGCTCCTTCGAGGTTCGCCCCGGTGAGGTTCGCCCCTTCGAGGTTCGCCCCTTCGAGGTTCGCCAGGTAGAGGTTCGCGTCGGCGAGGCTCGCCCCTTTGAGGTCCGCCCGTCGAAGGTCCGCCCGTCGAAGGTTTGCCCCAGGTTCGAT
>CAUZNX010000269.1:0-3463 GCA_963580905.1 Dehalococcoidia bacterium
TGGCGGACGCCCCCGAAGAGCTCAAAGCCATGGCCGACTTCGTCGCGCCATCGGTGGACGAGGACGGGCTGGCCGTAGCCATCGAGGATTTCGCGGTACCTCTACTGGGCACCACGTATGGAGACGCGCTGGCCGAATAGCTAATCCAGGTGAGCCGCGTCGTTGATTCGCACGATCTTGTTTTGCGCGGTGGTCAGCCTCGCCTCGCCATCCATCGACCACCGACCTACGTCCAATTCGAATTCAAACACAGCCGTGTTCCGGATACTGAGCCCCCAAACACGGTCCGCGCCCAACAGGCCAGATAGTATGTGCTGCAGAATACCGCCGTGGCTCACAGCCACTACCACGTCGTCCTCGGCGTGTCGGGATAACAGGCCATCAGCGACCCTCTGCCCTCTATCCCTCCGATCTTGCAGCGACTCGGCCCCTTCGATACCTGCGAACTGCCTCGACACTTCGAGGTCGCGGTCGATCTCCGGGTAGCGGGCGATGGCCTCGTCCCAGGTGAGACCGGAGAGCACACCAACGTCGTGCTCCTGGAGGTCCTCCCAGTACTCCACAGTTGGCCATGAGGAGGCGATGATCTCCGCCGTCTCGGCGCAACGTTTCAGCGGGCTGGAATACAGGTGCGTCGGCGTCAAACCCTCGAGTAGAAAACGGGACTGGAGCAGCTGGGCCTGGGCCTTGCCCCTCGCAGAGAGGCTATAGTCGGCATGGCCCTGGAAGCGACCCTCGGCGTTGGCCGTCGTCTCTGCATGACGGACGAATAACAGCTTCAATTTGTTGTCACTGGTGATATTTCCCCTGGTGTGATGTTCCCCTCGGCGTCCGCCTGGAGCAGCGAGACGAACTCGTGGCCTCGTTCCCTGATAGCGTCGCTGCCGCCAGTCTGCCGATCCAAAATACATGCCACGACGACTACCTCGCAGCCGGCCACCTCCATCGCATCAATAGCATGGATCAGGCTACCCCCGGTGCTGCAGGTATCGTCGATCACCGCAACCCTGGCGCCTGCCGTGAGTGTTCCCTCGATCAATCGTTTCGCCCCGTGCCCCTTTACCTCGTCACGAACTACCAGAGCGTTGATGGGGTCGCCATCGATGTGGCTCAGCATCGCGATCGCCGAAACCATCGGCACCGCAGCAAGTGCGGGTCCAGACACCGTCCTGATGTCCCGTTCCCGCAGAACCGGCAGAAGTGCCCTGGCCACAAGATAGGCGCCCTCCGGGTCCAGAGTCACAAGTCGTCCATCGAAATAGTATTTGGCCTGTCCGCCCCCCGAGAGCGTAAACTCACCGAATTTGAGGGCGCCTAGTGCCACCGACAGGTCCAGGATAGATTTCGCCGCGCCAGTCACCGCGGTGTCTTGATCAGTCATAGTTACTCACCCTCACTGCCCCATACAACCCGTTCTCATATATGTACCGCTCGACCGCCTCTGGCACCAGGTACCGGACCGATGCACCCCTAATAAACCGCTGGCGCAAGTCGGTTGCGCTCACATCAAGCAGCGGGCCTTCCGCCACGATCACTTGCCCTGACGCGCCGGGCCTAATCCCATCGAGTTGCACCCGATCCAGCCCCCCATGTCCAGGTCTTGCTACCCCCACCAGAGTTGCTAGCTCAATTACACGCTGCGGCCTGCTCCACCGCCCAAAGTCGGCGAGGGCGTCCATCCCCGCTATTAGGAACAGCTGGTCGCCGGGTCGCTGATTCCGCAGTTCCTCCAGAGTGTCCGCGCTGTATGTAGGTCCCGGACGCTGCAGCTCCATATCTGAGGGCATAAATCGGTCATTGCCCTCTATAGCCAACTCCACCATCCGCATCCTATCCCGCTTCGTCCCTACCACTTCACCGTCTTTTAGCCACGGCTCTCCTGCCGGGACAAACATCACCGAGTCGAGATCTGCAGCCTCTAGCGCCGTCTCCGCTGCCACCAGGTGGCCCGTGTGCACAGGGTCGAATGTTCCCCCGAACACCCCCAGCCTCATCTACTCCCACTCCCAGTCGAGCTTCCCTACCTTGAAGATGTCCCCATGCTCTATACCAGCGTCCTCCAGGGCTTTGATCACCCCCATCTTGCGTAGCCGATCGTAGAGCTGCAAACGCGCTTCCCAATTGTTCTGATCTGTCATCCCCGCCAGTCGTGTCGCCGCACTCAAGGTGACCACCAACTCACCGTCCACGCGCTTGACCAGTTGCTCGCGGCGCGGCTCCACAGGATTCAGGATAGGGATCGGTTGTGATTCTCCCTGTATCGACTCCTCCCGCGACTCCAACAGCACTTCCATCATCTTTTCGATCAACTCATCAAGACCGAGTCTACCAGCCGCAGAAATACTGCAGAACGGATACCCTTCGCCCTCGAGCTCGGCCTCGTAAAGCGGGCTCATCTCCGAAACACCGTCCATGTCCGTCTTGTTTATCGCAATGATCTGGGGCTTGTCCGTCAGGCCCTGCCCGAACTGCTCCATCTCCTGCCTGATCTCATGATAGGTAGCAACCGGGTCGTCGGCCGAGCCATCTATCAGATGCACAAGAACGCGGGTCCTCTCGATATGCCTGAGAAACTGGTCACCAAGGCCAACCCCTTCATGGGCACCCTCAATCAAACCCGGAATATCGACGATAACCATCGTTTGCGCCCCACGCTCAAGAACACCCAGCACCGGCTCTAACGTGGTGAACGGATAACCAGCTATCTTTGGATGAGCCGCCGTGAGAGCCGCCAACAGACTAGACTTCCCAGCATTAGGGGCTCCCACTAATCCAATATCGGCTATGAGCTTGAGATCGAGTCTCAAACTCAACTCTGTGCTAGCCTCGCCTTCTTCGGCAAGGAGAGGGAACTGGTTCCTGGACGTAGCAAAACGGGCGTTCCCACGACCACCATTGCCACCGCTGGCTATCATAATCCTATTGCCAGCATTTGCCAGATCCGCAATCAGGACCGGTTCATCGTCCTCGAGCCAGATCTGTGTTCCAACAGGGACAAGCACATCGATGTCTTCTCCCTTGGCCCCATGCTTGTTAACCCTGGCGCCATTTCCACCTGAGGTAGCGTTATAGTTCTGTTTATATCTGAACCGCTGTAGAGTACCCGTGCTCTCATCACAGCTGATATATACAGACCCACCATCACCACCGTCCCCACCATCGGGTCCACCATAGGGGACGAACTTCTCTCGTCGGCCGCTAACCAGACCGTTGCCCCCACGCCCGCTTTTCACACTTATGTATGCTCTATCTATCATAGGTAATGAGTATAACAAGAAGAGTAATAGCAGTATTAAGGGCGTTGAAATCGTGGGTAAGTGGGTGTTTGGGGCTGATCAGAGTGGAAAGTTATGCGAGTCGTCGTGGAAACATTGTGGAGAGTATGTGGGAGCGTATCGGGAGGAAGGGCATTGAGATGGGGCAAGGGCACTTACCCACGTAAACAATGGCTTACCCACGGCTA
>CAUZNX010000270.1:0-3460 GCA_963580905.1 Dehalococcoidia bacterium
CGGATTTCCTGACTAACGATGAGTTGTACACGAAACTTGGCTGGCGTCCTGGCAATGACGTCTTCATGAGCGCGGATTTGGACGGCGAGACGCAGCCGATGGCATGGACACGCAAGTACGGCAACGGTCGTGTTTTTGCCACGACGCTGGGTCATGATGGCCTCAGCTTCAAGACAGCCCCATTCCAGCGCCTGGTCCTAAACGGCGTTAACTGGGCTGGTACTACGAAGGCGAAGTGAGGTAGGGCTTGGTGCGGGCGTCTCCGTGAGCAACGCCAGCGCGTGATGGTTCGATAGGTTCACTATTAGCGAAAGTTATGTCAGTGGGGGTGGGGTAAGTTTGGACGCGGATATCTATTTTAAACAAGAGATTGATCTTCGACACGCGGGTCGCTCGTTGCGGCTCAGGGTGGCTCAGGATTTGTTCAGCAGCTTCCAGGCGGACGCGGGTACCCGGTTGCTGCTCAGGACCCTTTCTGGCGTTGAGGGCGAGAGGGTTTTGGACCTTGGGAGTGGCTATGGTCCTCTGGGGCTTGCACTCAGGGCGGCTGAGTCACACTCCGACGTGCATATGGTGGACCGTGACGCGCTGGCTGTTGAGTACTCTCGCCAGAACGCGGCTCTCAATGGGCTAGAGGGTGTTGCAGCCTACGGCTCGCTTGGCTTCGACGACGTTGCTGATCCGGGCTTCGACCTTGTGGTGTGCAATGTCCCTGGCAAGGCCGGGGCACCTGTGATCGAGCATCTGTTGCTTGGGGCTGAGCGCCATGTTGCACCGGGCGGACTGGTGGCCATTGTGGTCGTGGACGCACTCGCGGCAGCTGTCGAGGGCACTCTGAATCTCGCTCAGAGCGTTGAGGTCGTGCTGAAGGAGGAGGGTGCAAGGCACGTTGTCTTCCACTATCGATTCCTCAACAGCGCCCCCGATATGTCTGATCCGGGGTGGCATGGACTTGACGTGTATCAACGAGGTGAAGGCTCCGTCCAGGTTCGCGGGCACGACTATATCGTTGATACGGCATATGGATTGCCGGAGTTCGACACGATGGCCTTCACAACCGGACTGTTGGCAGCCGTTTTGGACGGCAAGCACGACGAAAGTGTGAGCCGGGCGCTGGTCGTGAATCCGGGACAGGGGCATGTGCCGGTGGCGCTGTTGAAGTTATTCGAGCCGGATGATGTGGTGCTGGCCGGGCGTGACCTCTTGGAGTTGCGCTATTCTAGGAAGAATCTGGTTGTCAGTGGGCTGCCCGAGGAGCAGATTTCGGTTGCGCACCAGGTTGGAGCGCTAATCGATGATGGCGGGCCTTTCGATCTGATGGCTGTGCGCCTGGGGGGCGGCGAAGGTCCCGAGGTTCTGGAGGCGCTGATTGGCGATGCAGCGTCGCAGGTGAGATCAGGTGGGCGTGTCGTTGTGTCGGGTGGTTCTACTGCAATTGCCAGGATTACGAAGATGCTAGGACAGGAAAAGAGGCTCCGCGTTGAGGGCCGCAGGCGCAAGAAGGGTAGTGCGGTGCTGATGATGCGTGCGCCTTAGTGTTGTTTAGTTTCCGTGCCCCCAGAGGGGGTGTTTGAAGGACGGGTTGGCGTCGCGGTGTGATGAGCGCTGGGACGCTTTTGGCGTATCCGATGTCCCTTCGGCGAAGCTCTTCGGGCTGACTGCTTGTTGACGGCGCGCCTCGCGACGAGTCGGGAGGGTGCTCAGGTGGTGGGCCAGGTCGACCAGGCTGGCCATGTTGTGGACCGGCAGCAGGTTGTCGATGTAGGGGAGCGCGGCCTGCATGCCTCGGGTTGCGGGCTCGTAGTCCGGTGCGCCGAGTAGTGGATTGAGCCAGATGAGCCGGTGGCAGCTTCGCTGGAGGCGTGCCATTTCGGCTTGCAGAAGGTCTGGCTCTCCGCGGTCCCAGCCGTCCGAGATGACCAGAACCACCGCCCCTCTACCCAGGACTCGTCTTGTCCAGTCGAAGTTGAAGGTCTTGAGAGCCTCGCCAATCCTTGTGCCCCCGGCCCAGTCAGGTACGGCCCGTGCGACATCGGTCACTGCTTCGTCGATATCTTTGTGCGCGAGTTGTCCGGTGATGCGGGTGAGCCTGGTTGCGAATAGGAATGCCTCGACCTGGTCGGGTCCGGAGGCGATGGAGTGGGCGAAGTGGAGGAGCATCCTGGTATAGCGCTCCATTGAGCCGCTGACGTCGCATATGAGAACCAGGGGCCGGGGCTTTTGCCGTCGCCGTTGATGGGGCAGGTCCACAATCTCGCCGCCGTACCTGAGATTGCTGCGCATGAGACGTCTCGGGTCGAGGGACGAGCCTTTTCCTGGGGACCAGCGCCGCGTCTTGCGCATGCACTGGTCCCAGTCTAGCCCCGCCATCATTGTCTGTGCTTGTGCGAACTCCTCGACGGTGTATTGGGCGAAGTCCTTTGTGCGCAGGACCTCTCTGGCGCTGTAGGTGCGTGTGAGGTCGACGCGGTCTTCGTTTTCGTTGGCATCTGAATCGGACTCTGCGTCGGAATCGGAGTCAGGTCCTGGGGGTGCGACCTGGGGCCTCCGGAAACGTCTTTGCTCGCCGAGGGACCGCAGGTCAAGTGTGGTCAGGTCGTCCCGCTTTGCGCGCCAGAATGCCTCGAAGGCTTCGTCGAAGAGGGCTAGATCCTGCTGGCGATGTACGAGCACTGTCTTGAGGGCATCGCTGAGGTCGCGCTTGCGCCTGACGCCGACGAGATCCAGGACTCGCACGGCATCCAGCATACGTCCAATGTGGATGTTGAGTCCGAGACCCCGGAGGACGCGACCGAACAGCAGCAGATTGCGGAGGAGGTGGCCGCCCCTGGCCTCGGTCCGCTTCCCGGTCATCGTGGTTGGCGGTTGAGCGCTGCGAATGGTCGGCCGTTGATGCTCACTGGGCGAGACTCCCGATGGAGGCCAGCGTTCTTTCTGGCGCGAGCATCACGAATACGATGAGTGCCAGGGAGAGTATGATCGAGGCGGTCCAGGCTCCGATCAGCGCCGTCTTTGGGTCCTCTGACGCGTTAACTCGGTCGATGAGGGACGCTCCTAATCCGAAGACCGCTATGGACAACATAGATGTGAACAGGAGCTGGAGTCCGACGGTGACCGAGAGGTACGGTGCCGTGAATAGGTTGTCCGATGCGGTGTAGATCATCTGGAGATAATCGACCTGGCCGTTGATGAAGCTGAACCACAGGTTTGCCTGCGGCAGGAACAGCCCGCCGAGGAGCAGCATGTGTATGCCGCCATAGAGCGCCCCGAAGCCTAGCCACTTCACCAGGCTGCGTGGTCCACGGTCCCTATAGCTGGAGAAGGTCGGCCTTGCGCCGTAGATGAACCATGCTCCGGGAACGACTACCAGAAGGCTCACCAGGGCGCTGAGGCCCCCGAAGTACAACGATTGTGAGAAGGGCAGGTGTTCAGGGACCTGCGGCGGTATCGCGCGGGAGAG
>CAUZNX010000271.1:0-3456 GCA_963580905.1 Dehalococcoidia bacterium
CGATACTGGAATTGCGCGAATAGAAGCTCGGCTACTATGACCAGAACGAGGAGCACGACCGTTGGCTTGACCGCGCGCTCTCGAGGGGGAGCGACGACACTGATCTTCGGGACGGCTCGCCACGAATCCTCGGAGCCCTCGTCCCGCCCGCCCAACATTGATTGCAGCTTGCCTGAGAGTGTCGTCAACCGATTGTCCCCAGGGTAGAGTAGATGCCGGAGATGATTGCTATTGCTACGAAGCCCACAAGACCGGAGACCAATAGGATAATCGCGGGCTGGATCAGCTCCGTGGCCCCGCTGAGAGAGCGGTCCGTCACCTCTTCATAGTACTGGGCCAGCCCTGTCAGCGTGTCGCCAAGTCCACCTCTGATCTCGCCGGTCACGATCGCCTGGGCGAGGATGGACGGGAACACTCTTTGACTCTCGAACGCCTCGCCAAGCCGCATTCCCTCCGATGCATTTCGGGTGACCTCGGAAAGGCTATCCCTCAATTTCGAATTGCCAAGCCCGTCTTCGGTCAGTTTCAACGCCTCAATGGAAGGTACCCCGGCTTTCAGCAGCGTCGAGAGTGTCGTCGTTAGGTAGAACATGTTGCTGTAAAGCGTCACCTGGCCTACGACAGGCATCTTTAACATGATGCGGTCGTGCGTGCGCTTTACAGGCTCTGTCCGCATGGTGATGCCAACGAGGAACGTGATGGCTATCACAGGGGCGATGATAAATAAGCCGTAGGATTGCAGGAAGTTCGAAATTAAGATGAGGATCTGGGTTGTTCGGGGCAGTTCTCCACCGTACTCGGTTAGCAGCGATGTCAGCGACGGCAGGGTGTATGTCACAAGAACAAATCCAGCGATGACGGCGACTACAAGGCTTATCGCCGGATATACCAGGGCGCTTCTGACCTTGTCTGTTACCGCCTTGCGACGGGTGAGGTTGTCGGTTAGCTGGTTGAGGGTGAGTGGTATGCCACCAGTTCCCTCGCCCACTTTTAGGAGTCGGAGGTAGAACTCCGGAAAGACGACGGTGTGGCGTGCGAAGGCATCCGAGAATCGGGATCCACCTTCTAGGTCATCGAGAATCTGTCTCAGCGCGTCTTTCAGTCCCAGGTTCTTGGTCTGATCACGCAGGACCATTATCGCTCTGCGCAGGGGAATGCCTGAGACGAGCAGGGAGGAGAGTTGCGTGGAGAAATCAATAACGTCCTTGGGTTTCGGCTTGAACAGGCTCGGGGCCATGCGGACCAGGCTGGGCAGCTTTCGCACGGCTCGGAGCCGATGGGGTATCAGCTCCTCTTCTTCAAGCATCCCATACGCGGCCTCTTCGGAGTCCGTATCAAGGACTCCTTCGACCTTTTCACCTGTTCTGGTGTATGCCTCGTACTTGATGGCCATGCTAAGTTCGTTTCACCCTGAGCCTTGTACCCGTTCTTCTGAGTCTATGCGAGGAAAATTGTGCCCAACCCGGAACGACGCCGCATGAGGTTTGACCTGCTTGCGCCCCCTTCCCCGATGAAGGGAAGCAGGAAGTCGCCAGCGCGAGAGAATGCCCCTAGTCGATGAAGAAGACCTTCCGGAGCACCTCTCCCACTGAGGTAATTCCTTCCTTGGCCATGATCATGCCGGCCCGCCTCATCGGAACCATCCCCTCGGCGATGCCCTGAGTTCGTATTTCTTGGCCGCCAGCCTTGTCCGAAATGAGCTTTCTGATGGCTCCGGTGACGGGCAATACCTCAAATACGCCAGTTCGCCCAAGGAAGCCGGTCCCGCCACAGAAATTGCAGCCCACGCCCTCCCAGAGTTGCTCAGCTGGCTCCTGCATCTCGCTTTCGTAGGCGAGGGACTCCGCTGCGCCAAGCTCGGTTTGCACCTTGCAGTGGGGGCAGAGTCGGCGGACGAGGCGCTGTGCCAAGCCACCTGCGACGGCCGTAGCCGCCATGTAGGGCTCAATGCCCAGGTCCAGTAGGCGTATAAAGGACGAAGGCGCGTCATTGCTGTGTACCGACGCCAGGACAAGGTGGCCGGTCAGCGCGGCGTCGATAGCCGTCTTGGCGGTCTCCTCGTCCCTGATCTCACCCACGAGAATCACGTCTGGGTCCAGTCTCATGATCGATCTGAGGCCTGAGGGGAAGTCGATTCCTGCCGCTCTGTTGACCTCTATCTGGTGGAGGTCCTCCATCCTGTACTCGACCGGGTCCTCCACGGTCATGATGTTCCCGCGGTCCTTGATCAACTCGGCGACAGAACCGTAGAGAGTTGTGGTCTTGCCGGAACCGGTCGGGCCCGAAACAAGTACCATACCGAACGGGAGGCTAAGGAGTTGCCGCCACGTGAGAAGCGGCCTGGCGTCGAGTCCGATGTCCTCAAGGCTGAGTATGCCACCGGAGCGGTCCAGGATGTGGATCACCATCATCTCGCCCCAGGTGATGCCAATGGTAGATACCCTGAAGTCGACGTTCTTTTCCCCGAAGCCCAGTGTGAAGCTGCCGTCCTGGGGTCGGCGGGTCTCGGAGATGTCCATCTCCGCCAGCACCTTGATTCTGCTTACCATTGACTCATGGAGTCGTAGCGGCAGCATCACTTGCTCTTGTAGCACGCCGTCGAGCCGGAACAGGACGTTGGCGGAGTCTGCCGTAGGTACGATATGGATGTCGGAGGCTTTTCGCTTGACCGCCTGCAGTGTGACCAACTCCACGGCCTGGACGGCGGGGAGCTGCGACATGTCCTGGCCCATGGCGCCGATGGCGGCCTGCGGACGTTCCTCAGCCGGGGAGATTGCCACGCCAGCGGCGCTATCTCCACCCGTTGGAGCCGCCTGAGGAGGGGGCGATGGTAGACCGGCGGCGTAGGTTCGGTCTATTAGCTCGTTGAGGCCCCCACTGAGGGCCAGGGCGAACTTAGTCTGGCGGCCCGTAACAGACGACAGCCTTGATGATAGCTGGAAGTCGTTGGGGACCATCGTGGCGATTCGAAGCGACCCATCGGTCTCGAATGACACCGGGAGGATGTTGTGCTCGCGCGCTAAGTCCTCGGGTACGAGCGCGACGGCCTCCGGGTCTACTTGGACCGACTTGAGGTCGACAACGGGAATCCTGAGCTGGAAGCTCAGGACGGTCATGAGGGTTTCGCGGGCAACAATGCCTAGAGAGACGAGTGTGTCTAGTAGCCCCACGCCGCCTTCACGGCTCTGTTCCCTGGCCTTGGCGAGCTGCTCGTCGGTGACGAACTCGGCGTCAAGTAGAACACGGCTTACGCGTTCCTCGAAAGACGTCGCGCCACTGCTAACCATCGTATCCTCGGTATCGGGCGTATATCTGTCGCCCGGGGGCTCCTCTAAGTGTCGCCAACTTCGACGAACATCACTTGCGGCCTAGCAACCAGTCCCTGCAGGCAGGGATCTGCTGTCATAGCTGATTGTGCCGATAGCCACCGGCGAGATGAACGCGCCATTACCCCGT
>CAUZNX010000272.1:0-3455 GCA_963580905.1 Dehalococcoidia bacterium
GTTGCCTGGGCAGCCTCGAAGTCTTCCTCAGAGATGGCCTGGAGATAGAGCTGCACAGCCCTCTCCGGTGAGCCCTCAGGCAGCACCACGGCATCCCTCATCAGTGCAACCGCAATAGCGGCGATGAGCAGCACGCCCAACGCAACCCCGGAGCCGATCATCCAATATTTAGGCATCTTCTACTCCCAATTGTCGTCTGGACCGAGCCGAATAGGACCTATCGTCACGACTATATCAGCCCTGCCCAATCGCCGGTTGGTGCGTTTGTACTATATTTCAGTAGTAGGTCGTATGAGTCCCATCGGCCATTCATGCGATGCGTCTCGTGCTGACACCTCGCCGATGCGCCTGAGCCCGGTATAATGGAGGTGTGATTACGGGGCGCTCTCTCCATCGCATCATAGTAGCTGCATTCGCGGCTGTCCTCCTCGTCGCGGCATGCTCCACGTCAGAGCCTGTTCCGGAGCCGACCGCGACATCGGTCCTGTTGCGTCCAGCTATCCCGACCGCTCTGCCGACCCCCGAGCTCTCGTTGGTAGACCGCAACATCTTGCTGCCACCAGGCCCTGGAAACCCCAGGAACAGCGAGGGCGATTTCGTCGAGTTGACGGACGGCCGAATCATGTTCGCCTACACGCGGTTCACCGGCGGAGGTCGTGATCAGGACGCCGCCGACATCGCGGCTCGATTCTCCTCTGACGACGGCAAAACCTGGACAACCGAGGACGTCACGATCGTGGCCAACGAGGGGCTGCAAAACGTCATGTCCGTCTCGCTGCTGCGAATGGACGAGGAGATTGCGCTCTTCTACCTGGTGAAGGACTCGCTGGCCGACACCCGGCCCATGATGCGGCTTAGCACCGATGAGGGCTCCACCTGGAGCGAACCTATTGAGATGATCCCCGACGAGCAGATCGGTTACTACGTGCTGAACAACGACCGGGTTGTGCAGCTTGCCAGCGGACGCCTCGTAGCTCCAGTGTCCCAGCATGCCAGTGCGGACAGAAAGTGGGACGCCCACGGCCACATCATGTACTACCTATCGGACAACGCCGGGCGAACGTGGCGCAGGAGCAAGTCGGTGCTCAGGCCCGACGAATCGGGCGAGGGTAGAGTCATATTCCAGGAGCCGGGCGTGGTGGAATTGTCGCCCGACAGTTTGCTGTCATTCATCCGCACTGACGCCGGAACCCAGTACTACGCCAACTCGGAGGACGGCGGAGAGACATGGACTGCGCCTCGTCCGAGCCCTCTCAGATCGCCACTTTCACCTGCCTCGATTGAAAGAATCCCTGAAACTGGGGATTTGATCGCGCTTTGGAACAGTAACAACCTGGACAGCCGCCGAACGCCCTTCAACGTGGCCATTTCCAGGGACGACGGTCAAACCTGGGAGAACGTGAAGGTCCTGGAGGACGACCCGGACGGCTGGTACTGCTACACAGCAATTGTGATCCGGGGAGACAGGGTGTTGCTCGGGCACGTGGCCGGAGACCGGGACGAAGGCAGGCTAAGCACCACCCAGATAACGAGCTTCGACGTGGGGTGGCTCTACGACTAGCTAGGTTACTACCGGAGTTGGCGGAACAGATCCGGGTCGGGTTCCTCGTCGTTGTCGGACAATGGCAACCCCTGGGCCAGGGATTCGGTCCAGTCGAGTAGGCGAGACTCAGGGATCGCACCAACCCACCGCCGTTCGATGATGCCTTCCTTGTTCACAAAGAAGGTGACTGGCAGGCCTACGACCCCGTATTCGACGGTGATCTTCCCGTCCTCATCGCGCCCATTCGGATACGTCACATCGAACTCTTCCAGGTAGAAGCGTGCGTCCGCCTCCGAGTCCTGGATGTCGATGCCCACGAACACCACCCCCCGCTCTTCGTAGTTGCGCCACGTCCGCTCAAGGCCGGCTGCCTCGTCGCGGCAAGGGGTACACCAGGACGCCCAGAAGTTGATGACGACCGGACTGCCTGCAAGCTCTGACATGACCAGTTGGTCGCCGTCCATGAGATCAAGGGTGAAGTCCGGCGCGGGCTTGGTCACGCGGGTGACCCCGCTCAAGCCGGTTACCGACGTGCGATTCGAAAGTGCCCAGGACATGAGTGCCACGAGGGCCACAACGACCACTGCGGCCGCCACGAATAGTCCGTAGCGAATCATGACGACGCCAGGCGAGTATCGATGCAGAGTGGATGCCGGTAGCAAAGAATCACGACTCTAGGACACCTACCAGGGCGGCGGTCACGAGGAGTCTCTGGTCGTACACGAAGCGAGGGGTGCAGGTCACCAGGGTAATGTCCTGGCTGCCGGAGTCGGCGATGGCCAACTCTTCCTGGGAGACAACTTCGACATTGTATATGCGATAGGCAAAACTTCGGTCCCCGGATTCCAGAAAGACATAGACCGGCCTGTCCGGATCGTCCTTCAGAAGAGCCGCCACTTCGGGCAGACGCCGGAACACGCTTCCTTCACCCTTTATTGGACTTTCCAGATGGCCGAAGTACCAGCCCTGACCGCCGGAGCCGACATTGGCGGTCGTCGGTATGTGGCCGACAACGTGCTTCGGGGTCTCCCACGACGCGCTGTCATCGGAGCGGACAACGGCAAGCTCCGCGACACGAGAGTCCAAATCGAGCGCGGGGATCCTGATGCGCGTCGCGGGCATCAGGGAGCCCGACACCATTCCGTCTGTCAGTACTGGAGTGTATAGGGCTGCCTCGGCGCTGGAGGCCACGACCCATGGATCATCGGTCGATGTTAGTGTGGCCACAGCGGAGTTGAGGGTTTCCAGCGTCTCCGGACTGATCGCGGCGCCTGCACCCAGATCCGCGCTACCGCTTGGGACCCGCACCTTGTTTGTCTCGACTGCTATTTGGACAGCAATGTCGTCGCCAGAGGAGTCGGTCAATACGGCGGTGTCCTGACTAGCGGGAACTGTGATTTTCGGCTCAGCCACAGGTTGAGAAGCCGTGATCCCATCTGTGCCAGTTTTTGTCTCACCAGCATCTCGAGTCTGAAGATCCTCGTTTTCCGCAACGGGCGAGGCAACGTCGTCCTCGGGTGGCGCGTCGATATTGGGGATCGAGAGCCCGTCCGGCCTCGCAAGCTCGACGTTGAGATCGTCAACCCCGGCTTTGGCCCAGGCAGCGTAGGCGTAGTATGACACTGACACCACTAGCAGCACCGCTCCCACGACGAGCAACGCCGCCGCCGCGATGGAGCGGCGGCGAGAGCGTCCTGGACTGGAGCTTTTGGTTTCTATCATGCTCATTAGCTATTGCCGGATGCCGGTCAAGTCCCACATATAGTAATACGCCGCTAGATTGCCCGGCAGACTTCGAGCCTCGCAGACCTATGGTTTCGCGATGCTCACCGTTCGGCCTGTCTCGGAGGATTCGATGGCCGCGTCGATGACCTCTAGTACGTGGACCGCGGCCTCAATGGGCGCCGGCGCC
>CAUZNX010000273.1:0-3439 GCA_963580905.1 Dehalococcoidia bacterium
ATGTCGCCCTGAGCGGACGCGAAGGTTCTGGGGCGGTGGGCAACACGCATTACTCCCCAAATCAGAAAGAACACCACCCCAGATACTTCGTCGGAGACCCCTCAGCATGACAGTTGCCCACTCAAGGAAGGCGCTTTTCCGTGTGGTCCCTCGTCGTTAGGTCCCTATGCGGATTCCTGAGGAACAGGCGGACCGCAGGGCTTCGATGGCGGAGACTACGGCGAGGAAACTGGTTTTGGGGTTGCGGCCGTGGGGGTGGAGTTCCATCTCGAACCTGAACGTGCCGAAATCTCCGGAGGCCATGATTTCGTGACGGTTGGAAGCGGATTGCGGGTCTGCGATTACTTTGACTGTGGTCCTGGCGGGGCCGATGCCTGCGAGGCTGAGGGTTGCGGCTACATTGACGTTGGCGGGGAAGAGGCGTACGGCTTCTAGGGCGGCGCCTTCGAATATGACGGTGGGCTCAGTTAGGTTTTTCGATTCCCATTTTTGGAACCCCGGTGCTCCACATAGGGCTCTGGGTGGCTTGGTGGTGGTTAGGGTTACTTCATCGAGGCGGTCGCTAACTGCTCGGATTGCGTCGATGCCGCCCAGCGCACCTGAGGGCACTATCACTCGCCGGTTGCCTTCGACGGCCAGTGTGGTTATGCGAAGGAAGAGTTCCGGGTCTGTGAGTGCCCCGGAGCTCATGAGGAGCAGATCTTTGCCTGCGGACAGTACTGCTTCTGCATGGGCCCGAACTGCATTCGGGGATGCGCTTTCCACTACGAGTTCTATGTCGGGGTTGGCCAGGAAGACCTCTATGGAGTCTGTTGCCTGAACTTCTACTCCCAGCGACTCGGCGAGGGTTGAAGCTGCGCCGGGGGTCTGGTCGAAGAGTGCCATGAGGCGTGCATCGCCAGCTTTGCTGTCGCGCACGGCAGCGGCTACCTCGCCACCCATCGCCCCGCACCCCAGCAGACCAACGCCGGTCATCCTATCACCGCCTCGTATTGCATGTTACCCTCAGACTGGCGCGAGTGTATCTGTGGGGTGCGAGGGGTGTCAACGACTGGCCCTACACGGTGAGTACAGAAGGGCCCGGCCCTTTGCAAGTCTTGATCCTATCGTTAGCGGGGTGATCTGGTGGAGAGCAACATGAGTCGAGACTCAGGCACGGCTTTCGATACGTCCTTCGGGGCGTTCGCGAACATCTACAACGATTCTGTCGGCGACACCGGCGACTTCGCCCATCAGCGCACGATCGATCCGCCGCTGCTTGATCTGGCCGGCGACGTGGCCGGCCAGGTCGTGTACGACGTCGGCTGCGGGAACGGCTACATCTCCCGCCGCATGGTCCGCGAGGGCGCTGACGAGGTGTGGGCGTCTGACATCTCGGAGGAGATGGTCGCCCTGGCTGAGAGCGAGTACCCGTCTACGGGGATAACGTACTCGGTGCATGAAGCCGCTCAATTCGACGGAATGCCTAGGGCTCGCTTCGACCTGGTGGTCATGAACATGGCCATCCACCTCGTCGCGGACCTCGATGCCCTCGCGAAAGGAGTCCACGCGCTCCTGAAGCCTGGAGGCAGGTTCGTGTTCTCGATGGACCACCCTTTGAGGTACGTGGCCTACAAGGCGATTGATGCCTATGAAGTCGATACTGTGGGCGAGTGTGAGGACTATCTCATCGAAAAGCAGGTAAGTACCTACAGCCCCTGGTCGGGCCGTGAGGACCTGAACATGTACTCACGGCCTTTCGGGTCGTATCTGAACGCCTGCGGCAGGAACGGGTTGTTTATCCAGGAGGTGCGGGAGCCGAAGACCGTCACTGGGTCCGCTGCAAACCCCATGAAGACCGGCGTCCCGTACAAAATGGTCGTCCTTGCGGTGAAGCCGTCGTAGGGCGACGTGGGTATTCCGGACACGTCTCTTTAATGTATAATTTGTGGCCTGCTGACTCATCTGGATACCTTGTGGAGGAACGCTGATTGGACGCTCTAGGAACCCACTTGCTGCTGGAGCTTGGCAAGTGTGATGAGGCCCTTCTTGACGACATCGACTATATACAGGACGCGATGATCAGCGCTGCGGCCGAGGCCGGGGCCACGATAGTCGGGAAGTCCTTCCACAAGTTCGACCCGCGTGGTGTCACAGGAATTGTGGCCATCTCCGAGTCGCACCTTTGCATCCACACGTGGCCGGAGCACGGCTATGCGGCGGCCGACATATTCACATGCGGCAAGGGGTTCAATCCCGAAAAGGCCGCTGAGCTGATTATCGAGCGCCTGGGGTGTTCCTCTCCCACTATCAAGAGGATGTCGCGCGGGCCGGTCACCGAAGCGACGACGGCCGCAATCGGATGATCGAGGGTATATCTCCGCCCTCCGATGGCAACTGGCACTACGAGCACATTACCCCGGACCTGCTTCAAGCTGAGCGCGTGGACCGGGTCATTTATTCAGCCCGCACTCAATACCAATCGATGGTGATTCAGGACACCGCCTGTTTCGGGCGCTCACTGGTCCTCGACGACAAGACTCAGTCGACGGAGCTAGACGAGTTCGTCTACCACGAGTCGCTGGTCCAGCCGTCCATGCTGGCCCACCCCGCTCCGAAACGTGTCTTCGTCGCCGGGGGTGGCGAGGGCGCCACAATTCGAGAGATCCTCGCACACGAAAGCGTCGAGCACGTGGTGATGGCGGACATCGACCGCGAGGTGGTAGAGGCATGTCGCAAGTACTTGCCTAGCTTCCACCGAGGCGCCTTCGACGACCCTCGTCTGGAGCTGCTGCACGTGGATGCGCTGGCATACCTGCAGGACACGGCGGAGCCCTTCGACGTCGCGATCATCGATGTTCCAGATCCTCTTGAAGACGGCCCAGCATATATTCTGTACACACGAGAGTTCTACGAGTTGCTGCGTGACCGGCTGGGACCTGGGGGAATTTTCGTAGCGCAGTCTGGCCCGACGGGCCCGGCGTTCTACGAACAGTGTTTCTCGGCGGTCGCCAGTACGATAGGCAGCGTGTTCGATAGTGTCAGTGCGTACGAGGCGTTTGTGCCTTCCTTCGGCTCTACCTGGGGATTCGTTGTGGGCTCGCTGGGCCGCGACCCTGCGTCGATGGAGGCACCGGAGATAGATCAGCTACTCAAGGAGCGCGTTTCGGGTTCGTTGCGCCACTACGACGGGACGACCCACGAGGGCATGTTTGCTCTGCCGAAGTACCTCCGTAAGGCGATGGCCGATGAGATGCGCGTGATTACGAAGGCGAACCCACTTTTTGTGACGTAGAACCATTAATCTCCCGGTGACCGGCTTTTCCTACGATCTTCAGCTCGACTCCTGCCCGCATCGGTAAGTTCCTGTATCCCTCGCCGTGGCCTCCTGGTGAACCCTTCCTTCTCCAGATAATAGAATCCCCATTGGCAATTCTTCCGCCATCGAGGCTCCTTGTTA
>CAUZNX010000274.1:0-3438 GCA_963580905.1 Dehalococcoidia bacterium
TACACCCTGCGGGATCGCGAATTTCTGTCCAACGGTCGAAAGGCCAGGTGCCCATTGTATCGATGGGGTCTGCGCTGACAGATCTGCAGGAAACGCCGACGAATCGCCCAGCCCAGTTTCCTGAATTCGAGGATCTGGGTGGTGCTCTTGACCTTGCTGGGGACCGTCGGTTCTTTTCGAAGGCTTCGGGACTGGGTCTGGAGTTGGAGCGTAACGAGCCTAGCGAGGTGCTCTACCGGGCTCTGTTGGAAGTCATTGGATACGCGAATAACCGAAGGCCATTTCGTCACCTGGCTGAGGCCGTTCCATTCTCGGCGCTGGCCTCACTGAGGGGTGAGCCTGGAGGAACAAGACTGGCAGCGTTGAAGGCGACGCTTCTAATTGCATCGGGTTTTGCACCCAGCATGAGCGATGGGTACGCCCTGGAATTAAAGGGGCTGGCGCCGTATCTCCCGAGAACGTCGAGAGCCCCACTGAAAGAGTGGACGGTGTCCGGGGGCAGGCCCGGGAACCACCCGATGAGACGAGTTGTTGGTGCGGCCCGTCTGATGGACAGGTTCGTCGAGGGTGGGCTTTTGACAGGGCTGGATGGAGCGGTCGCCGAGGGCAGGGCGGTCGTGCTGCTTCGCCTTCTCACAGCGGCGCCACATATTGGAGACGGACGGGCTCACGAGATTGCCGTGAACGCGGCGTTGCCCTTCTTATACGCCTGGGCTGGCCTGAGGCGGTACAGGAGGCTCAAGGAGTCGGCGTTCGACCTCTACCGGCGGTTTCCTAAGCTGCCCGGCAATGCGATCACCGATGATATGGCAAGGCTTCTTGGAGACGACCTGGCAAGGGTGCGAGGGATTGGTGCACGGAGGCAGCAAGGACTGATCTACTCGTACAAGGCGATGATTGGACGGGGAGGTTTGGTCTCTCCGACGGTCAGGAGCCTGCGGCGCTGAGGAGTATGCTCTGGGCCTCGGCGGCTCCGAACAGGTTACCCTGGTTTTCGAAGATTTTGATCGCCTGTTCAAGGTCCTCGATGCCCTGGCGTAGGTTGCCCTGATTGAGATGGAGCACCCCACGGTTTCTGAAGGCCTCCGGGAACACCGGCTTTAGTTCAACGGCCTTGTCGAAATCCTCGAGGGCTAACTCGAAACGTTCCTCGTTGTAATGGGCCAGGCCACGGTAGTGGTAGGCCTTCGCCATCTCGGGGAGCACGCGGATGACCATGTCGAAGGAGCTTACGGCTTCGTCGTACTGGGCCGCATTGAGCAGATTGACCCCCGCCGTGTATCTGAAGAGGACGTCAGGGGGCTCCGGCGTGGCCGTCGGCTCTGGAGTCGGCTCTGGCGTCGGTGTGGGCTCGGGAATCGCGGTGGGTTCGGGCGTTGCAGTGGGCTCGGGGATTTGTGTTGGTTCGGGGGTTGCCGTGTCAGCGGGTACCGCGAGGAGCACGGAGGTTGGTTCCGGGGCAGGCTCCGGGTCCTTCGAGCACGCGACTGCCGCTAGGGCTGTGATCAGAACGGCTGCTACGAGGTATTTTGCCTTGTTCATATAACTCTGAGGCGCCCGTCGGGGCGCTGGAAAATTCAGCCTCAAGGATAGCATAGACGGATGCGAGTGGACTCACAGTCCCCGTCGTGGTCTACTACGCCCGAGAGCGGATGTTAGATTGGGCGTTGGTGCTATGCCGCTGAATATACTGGCTTGAGACCAAAAAAATCCGCAGCCTGTCGAAGGGGAAGCCCCCAACGTAATGCCCATTTTGCAAGGTCGAAAAAACCTGGAACTGAGGGGATAGATTGATTAGAAGTTTGGATGGCGTGTGGCCGAAGGTCCACCCCACGGCCTTCGTCAGCGAAGATGCGTACGTAGTAGGAGACGTTGAGATTGGCGAAGGGTCCAGCGTTTGGCCGAGGGCGGTGGTCCGGGCAGATTCAGGGAAGATCACCATCGGAAAACAGACATGTATTCAGGAAGAATCGGTTGTGCATGGCGACAAGGACGTGATAATCGGTGATCGGGTCGTCGTCGGGAAACACGTGCTGTGCCACGCTCGGGACGTGGGCGATCGGGTGCTGATTAATACTGGTGCGACTGTTAACGACGGCGTGGTGATCGGCGAAGACAGTCATGTGGCTGCAGGCTCGGTGTTGATCGAGTTTATGGAGGTGGCTCCGGGCTCCGTGGTGGAGGGTGTTCCAGGTCGAGTGCGGCGAGAGGTAGATGAGGAGCATCGTGAGCTGGCTCGGTCAGTGGCTGACGACTATGTGGAGAGGGCGCAACAGCACGTGCGCGAGGACGGTCTGGGGTCGACAACGGGCGATTAAAGCGGAGGTGTGACGGTTAGGGGCTCCGCGGTTCCTGCACACCCATTGTTGGCCGACGTGGACTTGCCCAGGGCGTGCGCGGTGCGCCCTGACGGATTGTCGGGCTACATTTTGTCCGGGGCCTCCATGAGCATCAGGTCGAGGCAGCGGGCAAGGACCGTGCGGGCCGCATCCACCAGTTTTAGTCGAGATTTCGTGACGTCAAGGTCTTCGGGCTTCGATGAAACGACCCTGCGCTGCTGGTAGAAGGTGTGGAACGACGTTGCCAGCTCGATGGCATAGTGCGGCAGGTGCTGGGGCTCCATGTTCTCCGCCATGAACTCGACGGTCTCTGGCAGTACGAGCATCTTCCTGATGAGGGCCAGCTCGGATTCGTGGTCGAGTAGAGACGTATCCCCATCGGTGAAGTCGATGCCCCGTTCGGTGGCCAATCTCAGGATACTGGCGATGCGGGCGTGGGCGTATTGGACGTAGTAGACAGGATTCTCCGCCGACTCCTCTTTGGCCAGCTCCAGATCGAAGTCCATCTGACTGTCGATGGAGCGGGACAGGAACACGAAGCGGCAGGCGTCTGCCCCTACTTCCTCGATTAGCTCGCGCAGCGTTATCAGATCACCGGTGCGTTTTGAGAGACGTACCACCTCGTCGCCGCGTTTTAGCGTAACGAGTTGGTAGAGGAGCAGTTCAAGGCGGCAGTCTTCGATGCCCAGGGCGGGGGTCATAGCCTTGAAGAAACGAGCGTGGCCTTGGTGGTCGGCCCCGAAGATGTCGATGACCCGATCGAAACCACGATTCTTGAACTTGTCGTAGTGGTACGCCATGTCCGTAGCGAAGTATGTAGGGACGCCGGTGCTGCGGATGATGACCTTGTCCTCGTCGTCGCCCAGGGCGGAGGAGGTGAACCAGGTTGCCCCGTCCTTCTCCGCAACGTAGCCCTGGTCTTTCAATAGCTTCATGGTCGCGTCGAACTGGCCGTCGGTGAATAGACTACGTTCGCTGAACCACGAGTCGTAGTCCACGCGCAGTTTGCTCATGTCGGAGCGGATCGCGTCGACCATGCGTTGCAGACCAATTTCGCCCAACTCCGCTTCCGCCTCAGCATCGTCCATTTCCAGGAACC
>CAUZNX010000275.1:0-3431 GCA_963580905.1 Dehalococcoidia bacterium
CCGAACCACCCCGACTGCCTGAAGGTCACCGAAGAGGGCACGGCGAAAATACACGCCGCTGGCAAGCTGCGATCGGACGATGTGACGGTGGAATTCAAGGCCACCGAGTCGATCCAGGACGCTATCGCCGCTCTACTGCGAGCAAATGGCCGGTAGGTGGGTACGGGGTCGAAGGTTTGGGGTGTGACTGGAACCTGCCTCTGGAGAGTGAGCCCGTGAAGTGTCTCTAGAGGTGGTTTTGCAGACTCACCATGAGCGGGAAGCCTGGAGAGAGTGTCACTCACGCATGTATATCAAAACTCTATTTCTCAACGTGACCGGAGGCATTGCATGAAATTTGGAATAGGTGTGATCGGCGCTACGGGCTTCATAGGGACCCCGTACCGCAAGGAGATACGCGAGGCCGCAGGTGACGCGGACATCATCGCGTTGTGCGCACGACGTCGCGGCCCACTTGAGTCGGCGGCGCGCGAGGACGGGGCGAGCCTCGTCACTGACGATTGGCGCGAGGTCGTGGAGCATCCTGACGTCGACCTGGTCTTGGTCGTGACCCCGGATGCACTGCATCACGAGGTGGTAATGGCCTGCGTGAAGTTGGGCAAACACATGATATGTGACAAGCCCATCGGAGCCAACGCGCGTGAAGCGTACGACATGTGGTCCGCCTACAAGGGCTCAGGGCTCGGGCACTTCGTCCCCTTTTGGTCGCGCTACGTGCCCGTGTTCGCCAGGACGAAAGAGCTGGTCGCCGACGGATTGATCGGCGAGATAAAGGGCGTCATCTGTCGGTGGCAGAACCCTCGGCCCGATGCCATCCCTTTCACGTGGCGGGACAATGCTGAACTGTCCGCAGGTGGCAGCGTCGGCGACGTGGGATCTCATGCCTACGACACAGCACGCTGGATTATCGGCGACGAGGCAAAGCGAGTCGTCGCCCACGCCGCTGTGATAAGCCCTGCGAAACCCGATCTGGGCGAGCCCAACCTTGGCGAGGCCTTGGACTGGGGTGGAAGCCATGCTCCCGCAGAAGCCTCGAAGACTCGGTTGGGGACCGCCTACGACTACGGGACCATCCTGGTGGAGTTTGCCAGCGGCGCATTCGGCACGATCAGGGTCGCGCACTCGCGGTACCTGCGTAAGGGGCTGTCCCCGGACATGGAGCTACACGGCACGGAAGGCTCCCTGGGCATCGATAGAGCCTCTTCGACTATTTCGCTGGTGCGTCCAGGTAGTGTGCCAGAGGTGATTGACACTGTTCCTGAGATTGCCGTGAATAAGTTCGCTGAGTATGCTTTTCCAGGCGTTCGCGAACGGGCCGACGGTACGGGAGACGGCCATCCCGGATTGGACGACGGGTGGCGTGTCCAGCTATTCACGGACGCGGCGGTGCTTTCGGCACAGCGCGGGGCGTGGGTAGATCTGGACGAGCTGAACCCGGAGGCTAGCTAAGGGGTTCGTTGCGTGCGGGATCGGGCGGGTCACAGACCCGCCCGTACGGGGGAAGCGGGTCGGTCTAGGTTACCGTGACTGGGCTACCTGTGCGACCTGATTCGAGGGCGGCCTCGACTGTGGCGGAAATGGCTCTGCCTGCCCTGGCATCGAGGATTGTGTCTCCGTCGGTGTCGATGGCGTTGGCGAAGTCGTCGACCAATAGGTAGTCGCCCTCTCCTGCGACGCGCTGGTTTCGTGCCTCGCCTGCGGGCTGTCCTCGATAGTAGACTCCTGCCTCTGGCTTTGACTCGTTGATCGCCAGCGCTCCTTCAGAGCCCATTACCCAGATCTTGATGAGACCGCCGTCGGGGTGGGACGCCTTCCCGATTCTGCCGATCGCCAGCGAGCCCAGGATGCCGTGCTCCATTTCCAGTGTGACCGACGCGAGGTCCTCGACGTTGTTGTCGACGTTTACCTGGTGGAAATGCGAGGCGGTGCGGGCGAAGACTTGCTGTACATCTGCCCCCAGGAGCATCTGGATGTACGCGAGAGGGTAGATCCCCTCGATCTTTAACTCTCCCATCGGCTCGAGACCCACGCCGCCGTCGCGCCCGGTGGCATGCGCGTCCTTCTGGTACTCCAGCCAGTCTATGGGCGCGTCGCCAGGCTTCGCCGAGCCCTTGTGAGGCCCGGCGTCCGAGGCGAAGTAGAAGTCCACGTGGATAGCGTGGGGCACACCCACGGCGCCGCTGCGGACAGCATCCCGTGCCTGGAGCAGGGCGGGCATGAAGTTGCGGTTCCACATCATGAATTTGACGTAATTACGTTCCACGGCCTCGATGACGCGGTCGCATTCGGACACGGCGGTCGACATCGGTTTGTCCTGGATGATATGGAGCCCCGCATCGGCTGCCCGAACGCTCAGGTCGCAATGACGCTCTGCCTGTGACGAGATGACCGCTACCTGTACGTCGTATTCGGCGATGGCCTTTTCGACGTCCTTGACGTAGGGTACGCCTAGCTCGTCTGCGAGTAGCTGGTTTCGTTCGTGGACCCAGTCGCCCTGGTCTGCGTCGTCTGCTACGACTACCGGCGTAAACCTCGGATGGGCAGCGACACCCATTGGCACGTATCCGTGCTTAACGGCGCTGAGGGCAGCGAAGCGGAATGTGTCTCCACTAGACGAGCTCATGGCTACCTCCATTCATCTTCGCGCTGTGTCCCGAATCTATTGCACTTTTCACCGCCTCCGCGACCTGTACTGCGGCGGTGCCGTCCTCGCCAGTCACCATTGGGTCACGCTCCTCAGTAATCGCGTCGACAAACTCCTGGAGTTGCGCCAGGACGTGCTGGGCCCCGTAGCCGGTATCAAGGGCCTGTGGGGACCCTCCCCGGTAGAGCAGGTTCATGTTTTGATGATTATCGGAATAGGCCGCGCCGGTCGAGCCGATAACCGACAACGATGAGTAGCCCTGTCCTGCGGGAAGTGCGGCGGAGTAGTCGATGAGGGCCATTCCGTCGTTGGGGAAGCCCAGGTGGACCTGCACGTAGTCGTGGTCGGGGAGGCCCGCGCCGCCCTGCTTGCGACCTATGGCATACACCTCGGTGGGCATTGAGCCGAACATCCAGGTTGCCAGATCAAGTTCCCGTATTATCTGGCCCATGACGGAGCCGCCGTCCAGCGCGGCCTCGGCCTCCAGCGTGGGCCAGTCACCGGTATCGCGAGATTCCCAGCGGTGGATGCGGAGCAGGCCGGGCTGGCCCAGCTTTCCCGAATCGATGCTCTCCTTGACCACTCGGGTGACGGGTACGAACCTCGATGCAGCGCCGACCATGAGTCGCACATCGGCAGCCAGGCAGGCGCTCGTGACCTCCTCGGCGTCCGTTGCGGAGAGCGCCAGTGGCGTCTCTACAAGTACGTGCTTACCCAATATGGCTGCTGCCTTTACCAAAGACGCGTGGGCGCGATTGGGTGCGTCGATGACCACGGCGTCGAACCC
>CAUZNX010000276.1:0-3431 GCA_963580905.1 Dehalococcoidia bacterium
AGACGGAGTCTGGGCCAGTCGCCCACGTCAACTTAGACATAGAGAGGCAAATTGATATACGACGAGCCGAAACTCATTCCAGCAGGGGACCAGGCCCTCGTGGTGGAACTTGGGGACGAGATCAACGCCGCCCTGAATCGCAGGGTCCATGACCTTACCCACCTCGTCGAAGAGCAACGGATACGCGGAGTCGTGGACCTGACGCCAACGTACCGGTCGCTGCTCGTACAGTACGATGCGACCGAGACGTCGCTGGGCGAAATTTCCAACGCCATTCGCGACCTCGAGGACAGGCCAGGGACAGGATCATCAGAGCAGCCCCTCGTGGTCCATGTGCCAACGCTGTACGGCGGGGAATTTGGACCGGACCTAGAGGACATAGCCGAGCGCGCCGGTGTGCCTGTCGCGGAAGCCATCAATATTCATTCCTCCGAAGAGTATCTGGTCTACATGATGGGCTTCACGCCGGGATTCCCCTACCTGGGTGGGCTCGACGAGCGGCTAGTGACACCACGATTGGAGACGCCTCGACAGGAGATTCCCGCCGGTACGGTTGGGATCGCTGAGAGCCAGACAGGCATCTACCCAGTCTCGAGCCCCGGTGGTTGGCGCCTCATCGGCAGAACTCCTCTTAACCTATTCGACCCGTCGCGAGAGTCCCCTTCCCTGTTGTCAGCTGGGGACTACCTCCGATTCGCCCCGATAGATAGCGAAGAAGAGTTCAAGACGATACAAGACAGTGTTGCAGCAGGCACATACGAAACAACTATGTCGGTGAAACAATGAGCCAACCCTCGCTGGAGATAGTGAAGCCAGGTCTGTTCACGACGGTTCAGGACCTCGGGCGTCCGGGCTACCAAAGGTTCGGCGTGCCGGTATCAGGCGCGATGGACCGGTTCGCACTGCGTGCGGCGAACGCACTCGCCGGTAACGATGCCGGCGCGGCGGCGCTGGAGATGACGGTCATAGGCCCCTCCATCACGTTCCTGGTCGACACCTGGGCGGCGCTGGCAGGCGGCGACCTTGCGCCAAAACTCAACGGCGCGCCAGTAAAGACATGGCGGGCCTTCAGGGTCTCCGCCGGAAGCCAATTGACGTTCCATGGCATGCAAGATGGCATGAGGGCGTACCTGGCGATTGCAGGCGGCATCGACGTTCCCAAGGTCATGGGCAGCAGGTCTACCTACAACCCATCGGGTTTCGGCGGTTTCGAGGGACGCGCCCTAGCGGAAGGTGATGTCCTGGCCGCATTTGCACCTGACAGTGAATACAAGGCCAGGTTCATGCCAGCTGATCGTGCACCATCGCCCTACGGCGACAGCCATGCACTCAGGGTAATCCTGGGCCCGCAACACGAAGCGTTTACTCCGGAAAGCACCGAATCGCTCCTTTCCTCGACATTCGAAATCTCCCTGGACTCGGACAGGATGGGCTATGTGCTCGACGGCCCTGCACTCCAACACGTTGCCGGGGCCGGGGTCGTCTCTGACGGCAACCCCCTCGGCGCCATCCAGGTACCTGGTGATGGGTCGCCCACAATATTGCTCGCCGATCGCGGGACGACCGGCGGGTACGCCCGCATCGCGACTGTGATAGGCGTGGATGTAGATCGTATGGCACAAGCAGTGCCGGGTAACACGGTCACTTTTTCGACAATCGACATAGCGGAAGCCCAGGAACTCCTCCGTGAGCAAGTACGTCTACTTGAGGAGATTGCCGCTGGCCCGCCTGAGGTGGACCAGCGCGTCACAGTAACCGTCGATGGGGTCAACTTCGAGGTGACAGACGCTGACGGCGAAAGCCTGACACGGGAGACGGTGGCGGACCCATCGAATCCCGGATCTAGCCAGCAGGTCACCGCAACGGTAGGCGGTGGAACCTACGATTTTGAGGTCACAATAGAGCCCGGCGACCACCAGCAGACGTGATAGAGGCCTTCCACAGCCTCTCCGACTGGGTCATCGCCTTCGCGGATAGCGAGTGGGCGATTCTGGCCCTGGCCGTCGAGGCCTTCGCCGAATCGATATTTTTCCCCATACCGCCGGACCCATTGCTGATCCTCGTAGCCCTGCTGCAACAGCATCTGGCTATCTGGCTCGCAATCATGGTCACCATTGCCTCCGTCGCGGGGGCCGTCGTGGGCCATTGGCTCGGCGGAAGGCTGGGCCGGCCCATACTCGATCGCTTCTTCTCCGAACGAATCGTGGACGCTGCGGAGGGTTGGCTCAGCCGCTACGGTGTGTGGGCAACCATAGTCGCGGCATTCACGCCGATCCCGTATAAGGTGTTCGCGATAACGGCGGGTGTGCTGGGCATGGACCGCCGCTCCTTCATTGTCGCGTCTATCATCGGCCGCGGCGCCCGTTTCATGATGATAGGCGTGCTCGTGATGGTATACGGCGAACGTATCGAGGAGTTTCTCGGAGACAACTTCGAGTTGGTCACGGTAGGCATCGGGGCTGCTCTGATTGCGGCCGTGATCGGCATGGCACTCGCCCACAAAATGCGTACCCGGGCTGCACCGGGCTAGTATGTCGTTCGCAAGGGAGGGCGGGTCTGTGACCCGCCTAGGGTCCGGCTCGCAAAGGCGATAACAAGAGGGGGCAAAACAACATGATTGTCGATTCCCACGTCTACGTATTCGAGCCCGCAGACTCACCAGCGGGACACGCCAGCGGGCGAGAGCACCTGCGCTGGGCTCAAGCGGCCTACGCCGGTCACCATCAACCCGCGTTCAATACACGGGACCGATCCCCCTCCGACTCGTCGGTTCTTGCACCCGGAGGATCATCGGACATCGACGCGATGCCTGACAAAGGGTTCCGCTTTGACCACCTTCGCGGCCGGTTTGTCTGGGACTATGACGGGGATGAGCACACCAAACAGTACTTCCCCCCGAACGTGCTCGGCGGCGAATTCACTCCCTACAGCATGATTGCCGAGATGGACTACGCGGGCGTCGACGTCGCCCTCATCCACACAGACCCGATGCTGGTCCGCGGCAGCGATTACCTCTCCGAGGTCGTGAAACTGTTCCCCGACCGGTTCGTCTCGATGGCTCCGGTAGACGAATGGCGCATAAGGGACGAACCCGAAGCCGTCATCGCAGAGCTGACCACAGCAATCAAGACACACGGCCTGCACGCCATCAAGATCAATCCCTTCACATACATGGTCAGCGACGAGCCGTGGGACGATGGATTCTGCCGCCCCTTCTGGGAGGCAGCCACGGCCCTGGGCGTTCCGATCTTCTTTACCCTCGGCTCAGGCCCAGGCTATCGCGAGCGTTCATTGACAGATGAGGAGCAACGCCAGGGCTACCTGAATGAACACCGCATCCTGATGCGTTGGATGGAGCGCTACCCCGATGCTGTCTGCAGCTTGACCCACGGCTTCCCCTGGCGCCTGTTCCTCGACGGGGACAAGATAGT
>CAUZNX010000277.1:0-3426 GCA_963580905.1 Dehalococcoidia bacterium
GGCGACCGTCGTTGTCGGCGCAGCATTTGTAGTCGGAACCTGAGCCGCTGCAGGGGCAACCGTCGTCGCGGGTGTCGCAGTGTCTGAACTACCGCCACATCCCGAGACAACTAACAAGAACGTCAACGCAACTTCAGGCTTCCTCATGGTTTGAGTCTGCCGCCCCCACCCTGAAAAGGTACTCGGTGTCTCTGACGCCCTCAGCGCAGGTCAGACGACTTTTTAGTGGACCGTACTGGACTCGAACCAGTGACCTCTCGCGTGTGAGGCGAGCGCTCTAGCCAACAACCACCTTGGTTTAAAACCCATGGTGTATCAACGATGTGACAGTCGTCTGGCCGTGTCCTGAGAGGCCAAAAACCCTCTAAGCGGGTGGTCAGTTCACAGCCCACAAACGCAATCTTGCTCATCGGCTTAGTGAGGCCTGCCCATTCCGCACTTAAGATCAAGCCGTAGCTCACTCCCCTGCGAAGGTCGACTCGAACGTCCGCCGACTCTCGGCCCGATTGGCAGATCAAGACGCCGGAAAGGTGGCCGGTCGGACCCGTCGATCTCAATCCAGGTCGGTGCAGAACTCCCAAGGTTCTGTAGGGAAGTACCGGGTGATCAGGTCGTACAGCTTCGGCTCGTGTTCGAGGATCCACGCCCTCGTGCTATGTGAATCCTTGAAGCCCGCACGGTCCATCAGGTAGCCCTCGACGGCGATGGCCCAGAACTCTCCGACCAGGTGAGAGCTGTCCTGTTCGACACCTTCCTCGAGGTCCTGGCTGAAGCCAGCGAGACGACCGGCCTCAATCGACTCCAGGGCCAAGGCGTAGACACGCTCGTAGAAGTACGTCTCGTTGATCTGCTCAAACACCAGGTGGTTCAGGGAGTGTGTCATCTCGTGGAGGATCGGATCGCCGCCCACGTCGACGTGACCCGGATAACACATGTAGTCGGCGTTGGCTGTCATGGAGGCGTCTGTCATTCCCTGGGCGAAGCCGGTGGACTCATCGGTGTCTCGATATTCGGGCAGCACCGCAGTGCTCTCGCCTACGAACAGGGAGATACGGGAATGGCTGTCCCGAAGCACCTCGCGGAACTCCGGCCGGGCAGAGGTCAGGTAGATCACCGAGGCACGGGCCTGAAGCATCGCCCCATCGGGGACGTCGGGACCGCCGACGATGATCACGCCACCGCCGGTGATGTACTTCGTGTAGTACTCGAGTCCCGTCGGGCTGGGCGCTGCGATCACCGCGCTGCCGGTCTCAACGTACGGAAATACGGTCCAGTGGACAGCATTGCCCAACCAATCGGTGCGGTGACGCATGAACCTCGAATAGGCCACCATCGAGTCGCTGATCGTGCCCTCGCCGGAGATCGCCCCACAGACCGTCTCCCGCCAGGACATGTAGTTCTCCCACAGGATGTCGTGGGGGTCGATCCGTACGGCATCGAAGGGCGCCGGTCGGAAGCGGCCGAGGTGTGATTCGAACGCCTCCTGCTTCCAGGTCCCGAAGGGGCCGTTCCTCGCCATGGATCCGTTGGGCGCGATGTAGGAGTAGGTGTCGCGATTCTCGACATTGTTGATCGCGTCCTCCAGGACGAGCAGGAACTGACGGGAGTCGACCTCCACCGCGTCCGGGAACCAGGCGTCGCAATCGTTGGGAACGATCACCGGCGCCGCTGTCGTCGTGGTGGGCGCCATAGTCGTGGTCGCAACAACGGCAGTCGTGGTCGGTGCTGCAGTGGTGGTCGGTGCTGCAGTGGTCGTTGGTACAACAGTTGTGGTCGGTGGCCGAGTTGCTGCAGGTGCAACCGTCGTTGCTGGCGTCGCAGTGTTTGAACTACCCCCACATCCCGAGACAACTAACAAGAACGTCAACGCAACTGCAGGCTTGCTCATCGGCGCAGTCTGCCACCCCCTCCCTGAGGGGGGCGGGGGCGGCATTGGAGCCACCAGGTGTAGATACGCGCGGGCAGGGCTAGGTGCAACAAGAGGCGAGTGGGTGGTTTTGGAATGAAATCTGCCACCCCTTCCCTTAAGGACAGTGTCCCACCGCAAACTGTCCCCCTCACAAAACCCCTGGTCAGAGCGTTGGGACACTCTGGCATGTCTTATAGGGGACCTATTGCCATGCCATGGGGTGTACACGACGGGCTCAAGCCGAGTGCTTCCAGCCTGTACACCCCATACTCACAGCGCGTCGCACCCAGCTGCTGGGATACCACTGAACCCGGAGTGTTTTGGAGCCTGAAGAGATGACTGGAGGCATGGAATTGTCTGGAAACAGCCACTTTGAGAGTCGTTCGGGCCTAGGTCGCCTATCCGCTGTCGGGGCAATTGTCTTGTGGTCTATCGGCACAGTGATGATCGCCTATATCGATCTTCCAGGAATACAAGCCGCATTTTGGCGACTAGTGCTAGGTGCTGCGCTCTACCCGACTTTCTTTTATGCGAGTGGCCGCCGTCTGAGTTGGAGGCAGGTCCGGCTTGCTGCTCCATCAGCCGTCCTGTTCGCAGTTCAGCTAGGGGTGGCCTTCACTGCCGTAAAGGCCACCTCGGTGGCAAATGTGACAACCATTGCGGCCCTTGTTCCAGCGGTGCTCATCGTTGTTTCTTCGGTTCGCTACCGCGAGCCGATTGGCATCAAAACAGTTCTTATGGGTGGGGTCGCAGCGATCGGTGTGGTGGCGATAATTCGTAGTGCACCAGGTTCTGACGGGGCCACAAGTTTGCGTGGTGACCTACTGGCAATAGTTGGAATGCTCATGTTCGCCGCTTACTTCGTGCTCGTGAAGGAGGTCAGACAGCATCTCGATACGTTCAGTTTGCAGACGCTGACAATGGTTATCGGAGCGGCGGCGCTATACCCGTTCGCAGCGATTGAGGCGGGCCGCCTCATGGCGCCGATTCCCTCACTAGGGAATTGGGTCTGGGTGGCGGCGATTCTGGCCGTGCCTGGTACGGGACATTTTCTAATGAACTGGGCCCATCTCCATATAAGCCTGACAGTTTCTGGGATGCTGACGCTTGGTATCCCAGTTCTTTCGGCTATCGGGGCTTGGCTTGTCCTGGACCAGAAAATGACTCCCATCCAGATGGGGGGGATGGTGGTGGCGCTGGTAGCTCTCGTCGTCGTTGTCTTGGACCAACCCGAAATACCGACTCAGCAACCCAAGAGTTGACCTATCTAGCTCTATTTCGCCCAGGTGGAATTGAAGCTTTAGTCCGTCTCCTAGTGCGCCAGCTGTCCGCTGCACGGGACGCCGACCTACACCAACGCAGTTCGGCGGACACCCGTAAGATCAGAACCGTCACGGAACCGACGAAAAGGAACGACTCAGGGGCCAACTGGCGAGCAACTGGCGAGCAGGGCACTACCCAAAACGCACAAATAACCAGCATTGCCGCTGGTCACCGTGGTGGAGCTGATGGGAATC
>CAUZNX010000278.1:0-3406 GCA_963580905.1 Dehalococcoidia bacterium
ATGTCTTTGTTTTGAGGGTCGACGCCGTCAATATGAAGATCGCCCTCAGCCTAAAGCGGCTCCAGCCGGAGCCTTGGGAGACCATCAACGAAAAGTTCCAAGTTGGGGACATGGTGGATGCCACGATTACCAAGCTCACAGAATTTGGCGCTTTTGCCCGGGTCGAGGATTCGGTTGAGGGGCTAATTCACATCTCAGAACTGACCTCTCGGATGATCCAACATCCTCGTGAGGTCGTACAAGAAGGTGACGACGTACGACTGAAGATCTTGAGAATTGAGCCCGAGCGACGACGACTCGGTCTCAGTCTCCTGCAGTCGGAGGGCGAAGGCTACTAACAACCCGTATACAACAAATACCTGGAGACGCCCCTATGCCAAGTAGGTTTGAGAAGTTTTCCGAGAGAGCCCGCAGGGTACTGTCGCTGGCAAATGAAGAAGCCCAGCGCTTCAACCACAATTACATTGGGACTGAGCACATCCTGCTAGGCTTGGTGCGTGAGACTGATGGCGTCGCCGCCAAAGTACTCTCAAATCTCGGTGTGGAACTTGATAAGGTCAGGTCTGCGGTCGAATTCATCATCGGCCGCGGAGAAAAGGCGACTTCTGGCGAGAAGGGGCTGACCCCACGAACCAAGAAGGTCGTCGAGTTGGCGGTCGACGAAGCCCGCAGGCTCAACCACAACTTCATTGGAACTGAACACCTGCTCATAGGCCTCCTGCGAGAGGGCGAAGGCGTCGCCGCTGGTGTCCTGGAGAGCCTTCAGGTCAACTTGGACAAGGTCAGGGCCGAGACCAGCCGCATCCTGACTCAGAGCCCCAGCAAGTCTCAGAGCGGGAGTGGCGCCAGAGGCCAGTCCCCTACTCCGACCCTCGATCAACTCGGCATTGACCTCACCGTTGCAGCCCGCGCCGGCAAACTCGATCCCACCGTGGGCCGAGAGCAGGAGATTCAACGGGTCACTCAGATACTTAGCCGGCGGACGAAGAACAACCCGGTGCTCGTTGGAGAGCCCGGTGTCGGAAAAACAGCTATCGTCGAGGCTCTAGCACAGCGTATAGCCAGCAACGATGTACCCGCCACCCTACAAGGGAAGCGGTTGGTGACCCTGGACATGGGCGCCCTGGTAGCTGGGACCAAGTATCGCGGCGAATTCGAGGAGAGGCTCAAGAAGGTCATCGAGGAGATTCGAGGCAGCTCCAACTGCGTGCTGTTCATCGATGAGATCCACACCATGGTCGGGGCCGGAGCCGCCGAAGGTGCCGTGGACGCAGCGAACATCCTCAAGCCTTCTCTTGCTCGCGGTGAGCTGCAGTGCATCGGCGCAACCACCCTGGACGACTATCGCAAATATGTCGAGCGAGACCCCGCGTTGGAGCGTCGCTTCCAGCCGGTCACGGTCAATGAACCGTCCTCCGAAGAGACGGTCGACATTCTTCGAGGCGTCAAGGGCCGCTACGAGGAACACCACCAGCTCGAAATCACCGATGAAGCGATCCGCGCAGCTGCGAATCTCGCCACCAGGTTCATCCCCGACAGGTTCCTGCCTGATAAGGCTATTGACCTGATAGACGAGGCATCTTCACGGGTTCGGATCAACTTCAACACCGCACCCCTATCAGTGAGTGACACTTCAAAGGCCCTAGACAGCGTCCGGACCGAAAAGGACGAGGCCATCTCCGGTCGCCAGTACGAGTATGCAGCCGAGCTTCGTGAACGCGAGACCAGCCTATCGGAGAAGCTCATTGAACTGCAGAAAGAGTGGCAGGACGAGAAGTCTGAGGAAAAGCCCGTCGTGTCCGAAGAGGATATAGCGGAGATCGTGAGCATGTGGACCGGCATTCCGGTCACCCGACTAACCTCCGACGAGATGGAGCGCCTGGTCAAAATGGAAGGCGAGCTTCACGAGGCCGTCGTCAGCCAGGAAGAAGCTGTGACGATGGTTTCGAAGGCCGTTCGCAGGGCACGTGCGGGACTCAAGGACCGAACCAGGCCCGTTGGCACCTTCATATTTGCCGGTCCAACCGGCGTAGGCAAGACGTTCTTGCCAAAGAAGCTGGCAGAGTTCATGTTCGGCAGTGAAGATGCCATGGTCCGAATCGACATGTCGGAATTCATGGAGAGGCACTCGGTTGCTCGCCTAGTTGGCGCCCCTCCCGGCTACGTGGGCTACGACGAAGGCGGCCAGCTAACCGAGGCCGTACGCCGCAAATCGTACTGTGTGATACTGCTAGACGAAATTGAGAAGGCACATCCTGAAGTCTTCAACATGCTCTTGCAAATTTTCGACGACGGCCACCTGACCGATGCCAAGGGCCGAAAAGTCGACTTCCGCAATGCCATCATAATCATGACGAGCAACATTGGCTCCGATCTAATCCGGCAGGATCGCACGCTTGGATTCCCGAAAAAGGGCGACGATTCAAAGGCGTCGAGCTACGACCGGATGAAGACCAATGTGCTGGATGAAATCAAGCGTTTCTTCCGGCCGGAATTCCTAAATCGCATCGACGGCACCGTCGTGTTCCACCCGTTGAGCCGCGAGCACATGGCCCACATTGTCGACCTGAATCTCGAGGATGTCTCGGCAGGTCTGATCGAGAAGGGCATCAACCTCGAAGTGACCGAACGAGCCAAGGACTGGCTGGGTGAAAACGGATACGACGCAAGCTTCGGGGCCCGACCGGTCCGAAGGCTGATCCAGGATCAGGTAGAGGATAAGTTGTCTGACGCTATCCTGAACGGCTCACTCAACCCTGGTGATACCGCGGTCGTCGATCTGAACGACGATGGAGACATTTTTATCAAATCCGAGTCTCCAGTGCCAGCGGCTTCCGTCTAGGAGCACTTAGTAGAAACAAGCATCGCCCGCAATCCTTGCGTAATCGAGAGTCTAAAACGAAAAGACCTGGTCAGCAATTGCTGACCAGGTCTTTTCTGCTTTCTGAGGAATGACCGGAACGAAAGACCGCGACACCTGGTGCTCCCCAAGTATTGGGAGTTCCAACCACGCAAACATTCAGCGGCGTTGCTGTCTCGGGTCCAGGGCCTCCCGCAGGCCGTCTCCGATGAAGTTCCACGACAGCACGGTGACAAAAATCGCGAGGCCGGGAAAAGTCGTCAACCACCAGGCCAGTGTAATGAACTCCCGTCCGGTGGCGAGCATATATCCCCAAGAGGGTGTCGGCGGCTGAATTCCGAGACCGAGGAAACTAAGGCCGGCCTCGATGAGGATCGCGTAGCTCATGCCCAAGGACACCTGTACGATGACCGTAGACATGGTATTCGGGAGAATGGTTCGCAGCATGATCCTGGTCGCACTGGCACCGATCGCCCTGGCCCCCTCCACGTACTCCTTCTCCCTGATGGAGAGTGTGTTGGCACGGGTGACTCGGGCGAATGAGGG
>CAUZNX010000279.1:0-3384 GCA_963580905.1 Dehalococcoidia bacterium
TAAGCTGTCATCCACATCCGCCTGTCCCTGCTCCGCATTATACACAGTCAGACATTTGGACGCGCTAGAAGGAGAATGACCACTGTGCAGTCAAGATTGGACTGCGACGCTCCGCCGGATTGAAGACCCAAAACCAATACAAAAAAACGCCCCCCGGTGATCGGGGGGCGTTTTTGTTACTGACTATTCCGAAGTACAGCTAGCGCTTGGTCCACTGCTGGGCCTTGCGAGCCCGTTTAAGACCGTACTTCTTGCTTTCCTTCTCCCTTGAGTCGCGAGTGAGAAGGCCTGCTTTTTTGAGGCGCGGCCTCAAACTTATGTCGAGCTCCAATAGCGCCCTAGAGATGCCGTGTCGGAGAGCACCGGCCTGGCTTACTATCCCGCCGCCGCTCACCTTGGCGATAACACGGAATTGGCCCTCCGTGTCTGTGATCCGGAATGGCTCGGTGATGTGTTCGCGCCACGTGGGCCAGCCGAACATCTCATCCATCGTCCTGCCGTTGACGATAATCGGGCCCTGCTCTGTATAGATCCTGACCCTGGCAACCGACGTCTTGCGCCGACCAGTGCCGTAATAGTAGTGCTGTTGCTGCTCCAACTAAGCCTCCTCCGACTGCTGAATCTGCCCGGCATTGACCTGGGCCTCATGGGGGTGTGATGCCCCTGCGTATATCTTCAAACGGGAAAGCATGTGCTTGCCCATCGTATTCTTGGGGAGCATCCCTTTGACCGCCTGCTTGATAACGCGTTCGGGGGACTTTTCAAGAACGGTCGAGAGCTTCTGTTCGTTCAAGCCCCCGTGATACCCACTATAGCGATAGTATATCTTCTGCTCTAGCTTTTTGCCGGTCACTGCGACCTTATTGGCATTCACGACGACCACGAAATCGCCGGTATTCAGATTCGTGACGTACTGGGGCTTGTGCTTGCCCATGAGAAGTACCGCGATTTCGCTGGCGAATCGACCTAGCGTCTTGCCGGAGGCATCCATTACGTGCCAGCCTGGCTCCAGATCGGACTTCTTAGTCACATAGTGTTTTACGTACGATTGCATTTAGGCACCAACTTTCGGCGGAAAATTCGAATAATTGACTCTCGACAGACAAAGTCCCTGGGGAGGCAGAGATCGGGCCACCGCCGCACCAGGGCGCCGGTCCACCATCGCCAAAACCTCGGAGGGGCTCAGGCGCCCGAATCCCACATCGACCAGAGCTCCGGCCATCCGGCGTACCTGGTGAGGAAGGAACGCGCTACCCTCGATCTCCATTGTAATTTCGTCTCCCTTGGACCTGAGTCTCGCCTCAAATATCTCACGGACGGTACTGGCATCGGGCCATTCCAACGACCCTGCAAACCCGGCGAAGTCATGGACTCCCACCAGGTGCCGCGCCGCTATCCTCATTCGCTTCAACTTCAGCCCTGCACAGACTCGGTATGTGGTCCGACGGATCAGAGGCGATCTCGTCGCACCAGTGTACATCCTGTATATGTATAGTCGGCTCAGTGCCATTCGTCGCGGATCGAAGCCAGGGTCGACCCTGTGGGCCTCTCTAACCGCTATGTCGTCGGGTAGGTAGTAATTCAGCGCCTTGACGAAGGTCTCGGGCGGGTATTCCGCCTCGGTGTCAAAGGCCACTACCTGGCCCAGGGCATGGACACCCGCATCGGTCCGTCCAGCTCCGCTGACGCGCGTATTCTCGCGTGTCAGCCTAGTTATCGCTTTTTCTAACTCCTCTTGAATACTCGGCACATTATTTTGGTACTGGTATCCGCTATACGCGGTTCCATCGTACTCGACGATCAGCGCCAGCCTCATTAGGCTTCTCGCACTGTCTGCTAGGGCATCAGTTCGATGATGGCCATCGGAGCGGCATCACCTTTGCGGCTACCCAATTTCGTTATCCGGGTATAACCACCCGGGCGATCCACATACCTCGTACCAAGCTCGTCGAAGAGCTTAGTGAGAACCTTTTTGTCTCGCAGCACCGCAGCAGCAAGTCGTCTGCTGTGCAGAGTGTTGGTCTTACCACGCGTGATGACCTTCTCTGCCATCCGCCGGATCTCTCTGGCCTTGGCATCTGTGGTCCGCAGCGTCTCGTGTCTGAGCAGGTCTGTTACCGCCGTGCGAAGCAAGGACATGCGATGCGCGGTAGGTCGTGACAGCTTTCGTCCAGCTATTCGATGCCTCAAAGCTCAGCTCCTTCTTCGTCGACGGCGGCATCAGCCACAACGCCGACCTCTTCGTCGTCTGCCGGAGTCTCAGCCTGGATATCAGGATCAAGTTCGGCGGGCAAAAGGTCCATTTCCCGCAACTTGTCATAGAGCTCGTTCAAGGACTTTTCTCCAAAGTTTCGTATTTGGAGGAGGTCCGCCCTATTCATCTCCAGTATCTGCCCCACCTTGTCGAGGCTGGCCCTCTTTAGGCAGTTCAGGGTTCTGGATGAGAGCTCGAGTTTCTCCACCGCAGTGTTGTAGTTCTCCGGCGAGATGTTGACTATTGTCGACCCTTCTTCGGTAGCCTCTACAATTTTCTGGGCATTGCCGAAAAGGAAGAACTGGCTCACCAGGATATTGCCTGCCTGCTGCAGAGCATCTATTGGGGATATGGACCCATCTGTCCATATCTCGATGGTGAGTCGCTCGAAATCGGTCCGCTGGCCCACACGAATACTCTCGGTGGTGTAGTTGACCTTGCGAACAGGCGTGTATATGGCATCAACGGGTAAGACACCAATGGGCAGGCCCTCGCCTCTTGAGGCCTCGGCATAGCCGATGCCCCGCTCAACATTGAGCTCGATCGAAAGTTTGGACTCGTCAGAGTCAAGTGTTGCCAGGTGAAGCTCCGGATTCACGACCTCGAAGTCGGAGGAGGCCATGATATCGCCGGCGCTCACTTCGCCCTGGCCGGCTACTTCGAGACGAAGCTTGCCCGGCCTGTCCACTTCGGAGCGAAGCCTGACGCCCTTGATGTTGAGCAGCAGTTCCGCGACCTCCTCTTTAACGTGAGGAATGGTCCCGTACTCGTGGAGTACACCTTCGACTTTTACCCACGTTACTGCGGTACCCGGCAGCGAACTGTAAAGTACGCGCCTAATCGGGTTACCCAGGGTCAGACCATAGCCCTTCGGCAGAGGCTCTGCTACAAACTTGCCGTAGCGGTCATCGGTCTGGACGACCTCAATTGCCGGATCAGGTATCTGTTCCGGCTCTTCTTCTGGCGTTTCTTCTGCTGCAAACGTCTGGAAACTCAACATGTGATCGGCATCTCCTGTTGTCTAGTCCACGGAACCGTCGCGAAGACAAGACGAAGAGCTATCTGGAATAGAACTCGACGATTAGACGAGATTCGATTCCTGTGTCTATCTCGGACAGGTTCGGCTCAGT
>CAUZNX010000280.1:0-3372 GCA_963580905.1 Dehalococcoidia bacterium
TACCTCGACCGTGAAGCGGACGAGGCGTGGGACGACATGGCACGCCACGAACTGGGCTTGGTTACCCTGCCCAAGGCCCCACTCGCGGCGATGGATGCGGCGGTCCGTGCACACCTGCTGCGCAGGGCTGTACTCGAAGCGAAGGGCGATCTCGACCTGCTCGATCAGGGGCACATCGAGCAGATGGCAAAATTGGCGACCGGACCAGCTGGCCGGTCGCTGGACCTGCCTAGAGGGCTGCTCTTTTCGGTCGACTACGAGAACGTTACATTTTCTATCGGCAGGACGGTCCCTGTTCCCGCCACGATCGACGAAAATCACGACATTGCGATACCCGGGGAGACACGGGTAGAGCCATGGAACATCTCAGCCAGGGTTATTAGCAGCATCGAATGGAAAAGGGCCACCGAGGAGACTACAGGTGACACGAACGTTGCGCACTTGAGCCTTGAGGCAATGCGAAACGTTCAGGTTCGAAGCAGGCGCGCCGGTGACCGGTTCCAGCCACTGGGACTATCCGGGCATAAGAAGCTGCAGGACTTCATGGTGGATAGCCATGTGCCGCGGGAGATGCGGGACGCGACTCCGCTGGTGGTCGCAGGGGGACGCATCGCATGGGTGGTGGGCTGGAGGATCGCCGAGTGGGCCCGGGTCACAGAAGCCGACGACTCGGTGCTGGAGATGGAGTTATCTCTGGCAAAAGGCTAGCTTCCTGATGGAGCCCGGGTTCCAATTCTCGTTCGGCTCATGTTTGCTACCATGTCCACCGGCTGGCAATGGACCGGATGTGGCTGTCACATCGGTCGAAGAGGGGAGTACAAGCGATGACAGTAGATAACTCTACAAAGCGATGGTGGAGATCCCGGCACCCGATCCGCACCGCGACATTCTAGCACGACGTAGCCCCAAACCAGCGCATGTCCCGATGCATCGGCGGGCTTGCACAGTCAGACGCTCTATGTCAGGATATTCGGTATGAGAATTGGCGCCTTCGAGATCGCGGACGATGCCCCGACCCTGACCAATACTCGGGCCCTGGTAATGCTACGGCCCTGGGTTGATGTCGGAAGGGTGGGTACACTCGTACTCAGAAAGATCGAGAGTCACCTCGGCGCTAGGGAGATCGGAAAGCTGGCCCGCCCGGGCAACTTCTTCGATTTCACGATGTACCGTCCGCGAGCGCAAGCCAATGACGGGCAGAGATCGTTGAGGATTCCCAACAGTGAAGTCCGATACGCCCACGACGACGCCACGGACCGGGACCACATTTTCCTTCACCTGCGTGAGCCCCATGCGCGAGGCGAGGACTACACCGACGCCATCGCCGAAGTATTGCAGCACTTCAACGTGACCGAGTACTGCCGTGTCGGCTCGATGTACGACTCGGTGCCCCACACTCGGCCCCTACGCGTCACCGGCTCTCTCACCGACGACCAGGAGCAGCTAACGCAGGGACTCGTGTCCATTCATCGCAACACCAACACCTATCAGGGCCCCACGAGCATAGTGAATCTGGTCAACCAGTCCCTCGACGATATGGGGGTGGAGTCCACGAGCCTGATGCTGCACCTGCCACAGTATGTCCAGCTTGACGAGGACTACATGGGCGTAGCCCGCATGATGGAGGCAATGTGCGCCCTCTATGGATATCCCGACTCCTTGGTGGATACTGAAAAGGGCGAAATCCAGTATCGAGAGATCTCCCAGGGGGTCAAAAACAACCCTGGGATAGCGAGGCTTTTGGAGCACATGGAGAGGGAGTACGACCTCCAACAACCCTCCGAGGACCCGGAGCAGGTCGACGAGGGCGACACGATCTCAATGCCGACCGAGATGGAGGATTTCCTCCGTGAGCTTGAGGGTCGGCCCCGAGACCCAGAGGAGTAGTTTCTTGTCTCCTCTTCCCGTTGGAGCATGGGTCTTTTAGGGTAGAAGTATTTTGCCCGTCACGCCGGTTCGCGCATTCACGCTGGCCATACTGTCCGTAGTAGTCCTTGGTCTGCTCTTCCACGTCCAGCAAACCACGACCAACGCCGCTTCAAGTCTCCCCTACATGCTATTTGGCGTCGCAAAGACGCAGTCTGGCACGCCTGTGCTTTTGGGCACCTTGATCTAGGCCAGGATCGGGAACGGCAACTACGCGCAAACGATAAATCTGCAAACGTTTGTAGGATCACAGGACACCCTCACGACCCCGCCATACGCGAGCCTCGGACAGGGCACGGATCGGTTACCCTCGTTGCACACCCCTCACAAAAGCGGCGCGCCGCCCTAGCCGCGACTTGGTTCGTCCATCTCTTCGCGTGCCTTGCGTACCAGTTCGGGCAGGTGATCATCGTTGGCTAGTCGCTGCTCCAGGTGCACCATCCTGGCCGGGTTTGCCGTCTCGATCATCATGTCGCCGTAGGCCTTTTCGTGCCAGAACCGGGCGTTGCCTTCGAGGTCGTCCCGAATCAACTGCAGATCCTCGTCGGCGTGGCGCTGCTGCAGGTTGATTGTGAACATCCGCCTGCGGGTGCCGCCGCCAAACGAGGCGTGTTTCGTGCCGTGGTTAAACATGAGCAGGTCGCCCGGCTTCACAGGGAGCGCAAAGGCTGGGACCTGGCTGCCATGGATATCCCACGTGTCCTCAATGATGTTCGACTTGGAGTTCGGGGCTGCAACTTGCAGCGATTCTGCGAAGATATCGCCGGCCTTGTGGCTGCCAGGTATTACGCGCAGGCATCCCGTTTCAGGGTCCACGGGGTCCAGGTAGAATCCCATTTTCACCGACATGTACTTCTTCTTGTCGATGTAGACGTCAGAGTGCCACGGCGTGTCACCGACGTAGTAGTTGCCGTCGCTACCCGTATAGTTGTAGTCGTCGCCCAGTATCGATGCCGCGATGCCGTCGATGCGCTCATCGTCGATCAGGGTGCTCATGTATTCGTCTCTATCGATAAAGGGCATCAGGGCTGACCTGCGCTCCTGATCGTGGGTGCGCCCGCCATGACCACCGCCGTAGTCGCGCCAGACACGCTCGAACCCTTCCACGATCCCATCTATCCTGTCCGACAACAGGCCGTCGAACCTTAGAAATCCAAAGTCCTGGAAATACTTTATCTGACCTTCGGTCAATCTCATACGAGTGTTCTCCTTTTCTGCATCCACAGGCCCGCGCAGAGGTCAGCCGAGCCGCTCGTGACCACCGTTCCCTTCGAAGTTACGAGTGCTGAATACACCCAGGTCACGTCCCTGGTGGACATGGACGATGACCTCTTGTCTCGTTATCCCCACTGAATCCATGAGTTGCTCGTCGATGATGTCGATCAGGTCCTGTATTTCCTCGGTGGTAATACTCTCCGCAACATTGAGCGTGGCGTGTACCAAGGT
>CAUZNX010000281.1:0-3370 GCA_963580905.1 Dehalococcoidia bacterium
GCGTTGCCCTCGGTGTCCTGGATCTCCACCTGCACCGAGCCGACGGCGGATGTCGAGTAGTTCAGTTCCAGCTCGCCACCGTCGAAGACCATCGGCTTGGTGAGAAACTCGCCGCCGTCGTATCCAGCGTTCACCGATACAAAACCGTCCGTGCGTAGTGCGTACCGACGGATGCGCTGGCTGGGGAGGTGGGAGTTCTCCATGCCGTAGAGCGACATCTCGGTCGGCGAGGTCTGCAATATGCCGGTCTCGATGTAGATGCCCCTGTCGTGCCAGTTGTTCTGGTCTGTTCCGGGCGTGATGAACGCGTCTCGCATGCTGCGGTCGAAGTGGAGACCGTCGCGGCTGGACATGAATACGATGTCACTGACGCCGTCGCTGTAGGTCCAGTCGGGGTCCGGGTTGCGATCCACCACGAATCTGGACGGGAACATGAGATAGGTCCCCGGCGCTCGTTCGTATTGGACGCAGGCGTTGGTGTAGAAGTGCTCGTCCGGGGTCTCGCCGGTGTCGATGGACTCCAACTCGCTCCACGTGCGGAAGTCGGGGGAGGTCGCCCTCCGAATCCATCGTACCCCCTTCTTGAAGGTGCCGGTGCCGGCCACGCCGCGGGTGTACACCACGTACTCCTCGCGCCACGTGTCCCAGAACACGACGTTTATCGAGTCGAAGGGGCCGTCTGTCATAATCGGCTCTTCCTGGAGCAGCCGCCAGTTGATGCCGTCCGGCGACACCAGCGCCATCAGGTCTTTGGTCCGGGCGACGGCCTTGTAGCGCTCGTCGTCGGGCACATCTGGATTGGGGTCTCGGAACGGCACCATGTTGGCGCCGGGGCCCATCCACACCAGGTTGTTGTCCTTTGAACCGTTGGCCTCGAACAGCCCCAATTTCGGCCTGTGCCAGGATATCCCGTCGGTGCTCTCCGCGTAGGCCGTGCCGAGCCCTGAGCGCGTGAGTATCAGGTCTGACTCGTGGTCGGTGCGGTACCAGGCGCGATATCGGTCTCCGTCCCACATGAACTTTGCAGCGCAGGGGTTCAGGTCCCAGGCTCCGTTGGATTCGATGGCAATCTCGCGGCGCTCTGGTTCGTGGAGGTGGCGCTCCACGCCCGACTCTTTGTCTATCCAAAACGCGTCGACGAATAGCTGGCGGTCCATTCCAATTTTGGTGGGGGTAACGCTGGGCATTCCTGGCCTCCGTGTTCTTGCTTGGTTGTAGCCCTTTTACGGCGAAGAGACACTCGTACGTCTTCGAGTCGCTGCGGCCTACTGGATGGGAGTTCCGGTCACTCTAGCACGACCAGGCCATGTGCATCGAATACAAGGTCGTTGGCTTGTTTGGCCGATATGATAGCGCCTCTACATCTGCCGCCTAGAAGAGCGGCGTCGACAAGGGCCCCGCGGAGATCGGCGCCACCGAAGCTGGTCTCGGGACTGGTAGTGGTACCGGTCAATGTACATTTTTCGAGAATCGCATCGGTGAAATCGCAGCCACCGATGTCGGCTTCACTGAAATCGACTCCTACCAGGTGCTGCTTCTTGAAGCTAATATTTCGCAGATTGGAGAGTTGGACGCTGGCATGATCGATGCGTATGCCGCCGGTATTGGCTGTGGTCAAATCCACAGACCTCAGTCTTGATCCTGCAAAGTCGACGCCGAACAGGTTGCAGCTATTGAAGGTGCACAGTGTCAGATCGCAGTCCATGAACCTGGACAGATTCAGCTTGGAACCACGGAAGCTCGTCGAGGAACAGTTAGAGGCCTTGAACTCTGCCTCTTGAAGTACTGAATGGTCGAATCGGGTGCCCGCTGCCTGGCAGTTTTCGATTCGGAGGTTCTCGCATCGCAGATATGAGAAATCTGTCTCTTTTAGTGAGCAGTCGATGAGCGAAAGGCTTTCGGCCTCGACGTGGCTCAGGTCGGCCCCATCGAAATTGGCATTGTGGAACTCAGAGGCACCCTGTTCCAGCATCGCTTCGAGGTCGGCAGCCGTACGAACACTTGGTTTCTTTATGGTCAACCTGTCTACCGATGGATTACAGCCTAGCGGAACCTGAACGCATACAGGTTGGCGTCCTTCAACACGAAGCGCAGGCGAACGGGCTTGCCAGCGAGGTCGCCTACGTCCTTCCCCGTCTTCCAGCTCATGACGCCCTCGATCTCGTCGCCGAATTTCTCGGGGCACTCTGCGAGTCCGTAGTTGGGAATGGCGTTGCCCTCGACATCCTGGATCTCTACCTGCACCGACCCGACGGCTGACGTGGAGTAGTTCAACTCTAGTTCCCCACCGTCAAAGACCAGCGGCTGGGTAACAAATTCGCCTCCCTCGTAACCGGCCTGCACCGATACAAAGCCGTCGGTCCGCAGCGTGTATCGCCGCAGGTGGGCAGTGGGGAGTCTGCCGTGCTCCTGGCAGTACATCGATAGCTCCGTGGGGGATGTCTGGAGCAGCCCCCAGTCGAAGTACACCGCTCGCTCGTGCCAGTTTGCCATTCCAGGGCCGGGGCGGATAAACGCCTCCATGAAGGAGCGGTCGAAATTGATTCCGTCTCTGCTGGACATGAACACGATGTCGTTTACGCCCGGCCCAGCTTCCCAGCCAGGTGTCGGCGACCGATCTTCCACAAACCGCGAGGGGAACATCATGTAGGTACCCCGGGAGCGTGGGTACTGTATGCACGAGTTGGTGTATAGCTGCTCGGCGGGCGTGTCACCCGCTGTGATCGACTCCATCTCGGACCAGTGGACGAAGTCGTTGGAGGTGGCCCGCCGGATCCAACGTACCCCGCCTTTGAAGAGGTCCATGCCCGGCTCCGAAGCCTCTTCGGTGGTCGGGTTTCGGACACCGCGGGTGTAGAAGACGTACTCCCTTCGCCAGGTGTCCCAGAAGGCAATGTTCTGGGTGTCGAAGGGCGGATCGTCCATTACCGGCTCGGGCTGCATAAGCCGCCACCGCAGGCCGTCGGGGGAAACCACCGCATACACGGCCTTGCCAGCGTGGGGCCTGACGATCCCTTTGTAGCGCTCGTCATCAGGGATGTTGGGGTTGTCGTCGCGGAAAGGTGTCAGATCCATGCCGTCGTCGCCGAGCGAGACCAGGTTGTTGTCCTTCGATCCCTCGTACTCCACGATGCCCAGGTTCGGCTTCTCCCAGTTGATGCCGTCCTTGCTCTCGGCATAAGCCGTGAAACGTGGGTTGCTCTCCGCGGAGTCGTCGCACCGGTACCACATCCTGTAGCGGTCACCGTCGCGAAAGTAGCCGACGCAGGAGGGCATCCCGTGCCGCTCCCAGGGCCTGTCCGGTGTCAGAACCTCTTCGCGCCTCTCCGGGGTGTGCAGTACGCGAGAAACCCCAGAGGGGTTGGATACC
>CAUZNX010000282.1:0-3360 GCA_963580905.1 Dehalococcoidia bacterium
GCCTGAGATGGGAGTCGCCATTGGGGTACAGGGCACAACGTGTATCGTCGAGGAGTTCATCCATCGCGGGTCGCAGCCGACTATCCCTGAGTACCTTCACCTGGGCGGCTGGCAGATGCTCAACCTCGAGTCCATTGAGGCGAACCTGGACTCGCTCTGCCGCGGCTTGACACAGGCTGCTGATGAAGGCGTCCAACTGCTGGTGAGCCCGGAAACATCCCTCACGGGCCTGTTTCCGCTCAGCCACGTGACAACTAATCAGGCAGCGATTGACGAGGCCGAAGGCCAGCTCAGGAAATTTATAGGCGGTCTGAAGAACGCTCCGTATCTGGTTGCCGGGCTGCCAGAGTGGAAGAGCGTGCCAGGACACACTCGCACCTCCACCCGCTACAACGTCTGCCGCGTCTACGATCCTGATGGCGGGATCGTCTCGACCCACCCAAAAGTCCACTCGGCCGAAGACGAGTTCTGGCACGGACGGAATTTGAACGAGTTTGTCGTCCACGGTGTGCCGACAACTCTCCACGTGTGCCACGACCGTCGCTACCCGGAGCTATCGACACTACCCGTCATGTTCGGCGCACGGCTGGTACTCCATCCATCCAATGCCGGGGATGTTTCCGGCAGCGTCGAGGCCTTCGAGGCGAGGGCGATGGCGTACTCGGATACCACCCACGCATTCCACATCAACGTCGATGGCGGCGGCGGAAGCTATATCGTCGGCCCCCAGCGCGAGGACAACCTGATCGCAGTCAGCCCCGAATGTGATCGATACAACGGCGAATATCCGATGGTGGGCCCTGCACAGGAGAGCCTGTTCCATGCCAGAATTCGAGTCCACGACGCCTTTGGGTACTGGCCAGAGCGTTCGCTCCGTGCATCCGAAGCCACCGCAGAGGCATACCAGGCCCTCTATCACCAGCTAGGCGGAGGCCGTCATGTGTAGCAACACGGCCCACGTGAACACTATGGAGGTAATCTATTGCCGGTCTACAGCATAGCCAGCAGCCTGTTCCTGTATGACAAACAGGGTCAAAACATAGGGGACCCGATCGACGCCATCCGATCTGCCGCTGCAGCTCGCTTCCCGGAGATCGAACTGATGGCCGAAGGGGCCGGATGGGAGGATGGGCCGCCGGACCCGAAGCCCTATCGAGACGCCCTCGCAAGCAACGGAGTATATCCCCACACGATTCACGCCCCATACTCGGCCGTCAATCTGGCCAGCTTCGACGAAGCCGAGCGCAAGGACGGCGTCGAACAGGTCGCCGCCGCCATGCGGTTTTTTGCTGAAGTAGGCGGCAAAACTGTGGTCATTCACGCCAGTGGTCGCCCTCCCACCCCGGATGAAAACTACTATAATCTGCAAAATATTGGTACCGCGACGGAGATTGCCCACCGGTCGATCTCCGAACTGGCAGTCGTGGCCGAGACGGAAGGCGTGCGGATCGCGCTCGAAAATCTACCGGCAACCACCATGCCGGCTCGCCCTCTACAGACCATGCAGGAGTTGCGGTCCTTCATGGCCGACCTGCCGGCAGAGCAGGTCGGCATATGCCACGACATCGGTCATTCCCGGCTCATCAGTCTCGATATTGCCGATGAGGCCCGCATCGCATCGGACCGCCTATACGCACTCCATATCCAGGACGGCTCCACCGGTGGCGACGACCATCTCCCGCCCGGCCACGGCGTACTGGATTTTGATTCCTATGCGACAGCCCTTTCTGACATCAACTTCGGCGGTGCATGGACCCTCGAAGTACTGGTGAAGAACCACCCAGGCAGCGTCGAGGACATGACCATTGAGACAGTGGAAATTCGCGATCGATGGAATGCCGAAGGGATGGGAAACGTTCGATAGATAGTCGACAAAGCCGGTATTTCCCACACATTGCAAGACAAAACAAAGTGCAAGGAGAATCAATCTGATGGGTCAGAATCTACGCTTTCTGGGCATCGTCGCACATCCCCACGACTTCACACACTTCGCCGGTACTCTAGGCGTCCACACGGCCATGGGTGACACGGCCACGATAGTCTCCATGACCGCAGGCATTGGCACGCACAACGAGAAGCTGGCTACGGAACTGATGAAGCCGTTGTCGGAGCAGGATCCAGCAATGATCAACCAACCCGCCGAGGAGCGGGCCGAAGAGAAGATCGACGAATTGCGTCGCGCCTGCGCAGTATTCGGCGTCACCGACGTCCGAGTTTTGGGCTATCCGGACAAGCCCTTTGTATTTGAGCGCCACCCGGACGCAGCCGAGAAGTTGAGGGATATCATCCTTGAGGTCCGCCCCCATGTGATCTTCTCTCAGAGTCCATATCTCAAGGGCCCTCATGGCCACAAATCAGGCGTTCAAAACGATCATACGGAGACCGCCAATGCCACGGAAATGGCCAAGTCTATCGCGACGCTGCCTCGCCTCGGCTCTGGCGACGCGCCCCACACCGTAGCGGCAACATACTTCCCTGGGGTCTACTTCGAGCGCGAGGAGTGGGACTTCACTGTTGACGTCACTGAGTGGTTCGAGCAACGCATCGAGGCCGAGGCGACCTACGTCAGCCAGGGCCACACCCAGGAGTATGCTCGTCGGAGGATGACGCTGGTCCTGGGGAACATCGGCTCGTCAGTAGGCACCATGTATGCGGAAGCCTTCGTGAGAGACAAGGTGGAGCTACTGTCCAATATTACGCTCCCGCAGTCTCTCCTGAAGCTGGAGACCCAGACGAAGCTGGAGCAGATCGAAGCTGTTACCGGTGATGGTAACGGTTAAGGAATTCGCTGACCCTGAAAAGGGAGTTACCTTAGTCCAACGAGGCGGCAAACGGCAGAACTCACCTTTGCTGTGCTGGGAGCACATGCTGTAGAGAGTCCAGCAGCGGCCCGATCCCCTCGGTGGCCGGCGGACCCATCAGGCATACTTGGATCCAGTTGCGTTCGCGAAGATAAGTGCTGTTGTAGGAGATTAGCAGGCCCTGGTCTTCGAGACCACGGCCCACGTCGACGGAATCCACGCCGGAGGGCAAGACGATGGTGGTCACTGCCGGCGTAGAGTGTTCGTCCTTTGCCACGATATTGCAGCCCATCCGGCGCAGCCTTGCCCGAAGGCGAGTAGCGGCGGCATCGAGTGAGTGCAAAATTTGCTCGGCGTCAAGGTCTTGGATGGCAGCGTCGAGCGCGTACACCAGGTTCGTTGAGATGGTGTAGGGTATGCCGTCCTTGGCGGCGTAGAGTCCGAGGTCCAGATAGCGCGGTAACTTGCCTGGAGCGGGCGTCAGATCCCCTTCAAAAAACACCATCGATAGCCCCGGGTATGCCCCAAGACCCTTCCCAGAAACGCACGATGCCAGTGA
>CAUZNX010000283.1:0-3358 GCA_963580905.1 Dehalococcoidia bacterium
TTCACCAGAATTGACGGACGGTGGGGTGTGCAGTTCCGCTCTTCGTTTCTTTAGGAGGGCACCTCGATTAGGGCTGAGCCGGCCGGATGCGATTTCAGTAATCCGGTCAAAATCTGGACAACATGTCGCGTTTGCGCCCACTCCCGACGCTCTCGCCGCCTCTGTTCTCTGCCGGAGCGATCAACTCCTCGTACGCGAATACTTAGCCCATCGTCTGGTAGTTGCTGACCATGCCCATCGGCTTGATGGTGCGGGTGATCGTGTCTACCCCTAGTCCACGCTTTCGAGTGTCGCCATGCCGGAACTGAGTCCGAAGGCTATTTTCCCCGTGGTGCCTCTGATTGAAATTGAAGATGTGTCGAGGGCGTTTTTGGTGCAGTCGAAGTAGGAGTGAAACCCGTTTGCGAACTTGATGATGCCGGTCACCCCGGGTTCTATCTCAGGGTTTTCCCCGACGTCGCCTCGATACTGATCCCGTGGTCAAAGCCCTCTTCAAGCAGCCCCATGACGTGTGTGGGCTCGGAGTCAGCGAAGAAGACCAGCGCGTGAACCCTGTGGCTCCCGTTGTGGAACAGCATAGCGCGGGGTCCGCCCATCGTCGTCGCCAGGGGCTTCTCGCACATAATGGCTTTAATGCCGCTGTTGGCGGCATCTACGACCATATCGGCGTCGCGATTGTCACTGGTGCCGACCGTGAGGATGGCTAGATTCGCCTCGGCCAGCATCTGTTTGTAGTCGGTGTAGGGCTTCGCACTGGGCCAGCGACCTTGCCAGTTGTTTTCGAAATCGTCCAGCAAGTCGGGCACGATATCACAGTACCCGGCTACCTCAACATTGTCCATCAGCGCGAGACACGCAGCGTGACCTATGATGACCTCCCGATCAAAGGGCGGTCCAATCTTCCCCTCCCTGGTAGGCGGCGCGAGGTCCCGGACTCTGAAGTACTGCCAACGTGATTCTCATCAGTACCACGATACCGACACGGTACTGTGTACTGATCATTTCGCTCCATTCAGGCCCAGACTCATTTCATCCTTTCGGCAACCCCTATGCCCGAAAATTGATTGCCGCAGTAGAAGAGGAGGTCTCTGTCGGGCTGTTCCAGCGTGCAGACGTACTCGGTCATCTTCGAGTCCCATCCCGAATCGGATGACTCGACGATTACCCTTGGGTCGGACTCGAAGTGGATGCCGTCGCTGCTTTCGGCGTACCGCACCCTGTAACCGAGTCCGGCCGAGTTGTACCAGATCTGGTACTTGCCGTCCCTGAAATAGACGACCGGCTTGGAGCAGACGTAGTCCTCAATCGGGTTCTTGGTGTCGGGCTTGATGAGGGTTCCGGCCTCGTGGGGCGTCCAGTTGAGTCCATCGGGGGATGTCGCCAGGGCGATTCCAATGTTCAGATTCTTTGTGTAGCCGGCCTCGTCCCTGAGCGCCGTGTACCACATCCAGTACTCGTCACCCACCTTCAGGACGGCACATGAGCCGCTGCCGTTCTCGTGAGGCGACCCCGGTTCTCCGGCAGGGAGCAGCGACCCCAGCCCGCTCCGCCTCCAAGTAATGCCGGCGTCCTCGCTGATGGCAACCATCGTGTGGTTGAGTTTGAAGTCTTCCCCTCCGTGGGAGTGGTGGACCCATTCGTCTCCAAATGCGGCGTAGTACATGTACCAGAGCGTATCGGTGATCGGCAGCACCCACGGATAGGAGGCCCAGACCGAGTCCAGCTCTCCCGGCACCGCCAGGTCCAGCACCGGATTGCCCCGATGCCTGGTCCAGGTGTACGGGTCGTCGAGTGGGGCCTCGGCAAATCCGATGCGCCTCTCCTTTCCACGCAGGCCGTCGCGCTCACCATAGTAGTACATACGGAGCTTGCCGCCGACCCGCAGAATGTGCGGCGCCGAGGGGCGCAAGTCCCACTCGTCGCCGTCACTATTAGGGAAGATAGGATTGGACGATAATTTGCGCCAGGTCCCTGCGTCGACCATGTTAAGACTCCTAGATTGTCAGAAATTGGCGTCCTAGTTGAAGTAGGATAGCCGGACGCGACGGCATTTTTCATCGGAAATGGAATTGTATACAGAATACGGGCCCCTGAGTCTCGTTTGACCGCCAGGACTCGGGTCTAGAAGCCGCTGAAAGCCTCGTAGAACCGTTCATGCAACGGTTCCAATCGTCGCCGAGTAGCAGCGCGCCATGACGGGAATGCCATTTTCATGCCTTCTCAAGCCAGAAGGAATATAGGCTTGCGCGGTCGAGGGCGAAACGTATGCGGACCTCTCTTGGGCTCGACACGTCGTCCCCGCCGTTCCATCTCAGTTTCCCGTTGAGGTGGTCGTCGGTGAGTGGCTTGGAGTCGTTCACCGAACGGCCGGGCAGCGGCTCCATTGTGTCGGCGTCGAGCACCTCCGCTCGGAGCCTTCCCCGCGTGGCGTCTACGTTGACATGAAGCCGGCCGCCGCTGGCAGTAAATGGCTTGGTTGTGATGGTTCCGGATCCATCGGAGTCGAGCGAGACGAAGCCATCGAGTCTCAGTTTACCCAGGCATAGTGCCCCGCGTTGCTCGAAATCCTCGGCAGATACCTCAGTGTACAACTCCCTGGGACCCCTATAGCGAGACGCGCCGTAGTAGACCCAAAGGTCATCGCCCCGGCGTACGGGAGGCCCGCACACGGACAACTGTGAAGTTTCGAAGCTGGCTCCATCCCAGGGCTGGACTTCGAGGAAGAGCGCTCGGTCGGCCACCCGTTCCCAGTTGTGCAGGTCGCGTGAGACCGCCAGTTCGGTCTGATTTAGTGCTGTGAAATTGCCGTGTGGCGGTGGTATGGCGCCTGCCGGGTTGAACAGTACCGGGAAGCCGATGTATACGCCCTCATAGTCGACCAGCGGCATCTGGTATACCTCTGCAAGGTATTCGACACCGTCCACGAGAGGGGGTGACAGGTAGTCGGGGTCGCCCACGACGGCGTCGACACGCTTCTTTCGATTCTCCTTGTCCTGGAGGTCCGAATGGAGCACCAACCTTGGCTCCGTCCACTCGATGAAGTCCGGGCTTATGACGAGCCACACGGAGCGACCCCATTCTGTGCCGTGTTTCACCATGCCGACGAACTGGCCCCGCGACGAGTCGTGGAGGAAGTTGGAAGTGTCTTTGCTGGGGATGGGCTGGGTGTCCGGGAACGTCCAGTCGAAGCCGTCCGGAGAGAAGCCGGGCAGGCGATCTACCAGCTTCTCGTAGGTGGCAAAAATGCCCTTGAATCGGCGTTGCGGGTCGGGCTCGTGGTCGTCGCGGATTATGTGATAGAGCGCCAGACCTCGCTCCGATGAGTCATAGGCGACGTTGTTGTTTTTCGTACCACGGA
>CAUZNX010000284.1:0-3357 GCA_963580905.1 Dehalococcoidia bacterium
ACTCTGGGGCCAACAGCAGGAACACCAACGTCAGCCAGAACGCACCATACGACGTAAAAGCGGTGGTTCCAAACGTATTGCCCTTCTTGAACTCCATTATGCCCGCAATGATCTGGGCGAAGCCTCCGTAGAACAGGCCCATCGCCAGAATCATCGAGCCCACTCCCCAAAAACCTGCGTTGTGGAGATTCAGGAGGATTGTCGTCATCCCGAATCCCATCAGCCCCAGTGGTGCGGGGTTTGCCAGTTTCGCCTCCATACAAGGGCTCCTTTCACCAAACACGATTTCAACAATGTCGGCCCTGGCTTGGAGCGGGTTGAAACCCAGCGCGCCGGTCATTGACGCATGCCAATGCTTTGGTTGCAATCAAGGGTAGAAGGTGGATGTTGTTCAGGCGTGCAGAGGGAGACCATCGACGTGAAGGAACCGCGAAGACGGTGCAGGAAAGGCGATGCATTCAGTCAGCGATTGACCTGCACCCAGCGCCGCAGATACACTCAGATGAACCCCCAGTATCCAGCTTGCCGACCAACATAGCACGACACAGAGGGGCCGATGTACTACAAGACCAGCGAGTCTGCAGTCACAAAACTCTCCCAGGCCATCCACGAAGGCGACGGAGAGATCATAAGAACGCCGTTCTTTGGCGATGTGTCAAAGCTGCCAGTCAGGTACGAGATTTGGGCGTTGGAGCCAGGGGGCAGCGAGGGCCGCCATGTCCACGACGGTCAGTCCGCCTTGGAGGAGTTCTACTACTTCATCGAAGGCGAGGGCCTCATGTGGGCAGACGGTGAGGACATCCCGGTGACGGCGGGGGACGCGGTCCTGGCGCCGGAAGGCTCCGACCATGGGTTCCGCAACACGGGCTCCGAGCCGCTCAAGCTCCTGATAATCTGGGGAAAGCCCATGGGATGACAACCATTCGTACTCCCGTTGGGACCATGTGACCTCGATACAAGCACGTCTTCGCACGATCGCACTGATAAAAGGTAACGCCCTGCAGCGCACCCGCTGCGTGATCGTGTGGCCGCTCGATCAGCTATTGGGTCCCCTCCCCCTACGGGCATTGCCCCCATAGTAAGTCCGTGTGCGAGACACTTGACGTGTCCTACAACTAGGAATCAGTTGGCGGTGGTTCGATCGGTCCGACGCTCCTCGGCTTCTCCAATTCGGCCATGATCGCCTGCCACCGCGACGGCATGTCTTCGCGCTCCATCACCGGTTCAAATCCCAGCGACAAGTAGACGCCGATGGCCGGAAGCCGCCAGTCGTCCGTAAGCAAAATGACTGAATCGTAGCCGTGGTCGACAAAAAATTTCGTGACGCCAGAGCACACTGCCCTGCCGAGACCCAGGCCGCGATAGTCAGGGTGGCTGACGACGAAGTCCAGGTATCCGACGCGGTCCAAGCTCTTGTGGGGGGTTGCAAACGTAACTGCGACCAGCCGGTCGCCTGTGGTGACGACTCGGGATCCCTCCCTGCGCACCGGGTCCTCCAGGTATTTTTCGATGCCTTCTAGGTCCCAGTGGTTGAATCCACCAAGGTGCTGCAGCTCAAGCCACTGCTCCTCGTCCCCTGGCTGGAATCCACGAAGCTCGTAGCCGTCGGGAACTCGAGTGGAAGGCAGGCTTCTCGCACGTTTGGCGTCCGTCGCCATCTGTAATTGTTTGGGAGGTAGTGGTGTAGTCATGTGATCGCACCTGGGAAATAGGTGTTGCCAATAAGAGCGCCCGGCGACAATATCACTACCGAAGTGATCGGGCAAGCATGTCAACGATCCCCGAGCTCGACTAGAAGTACTGTCGTCAGCAATTTCCCTAAGCCCCATTGCGCCGCTAGAAACCGGATGCGACTCGCCGCCTGTGCAAGCATCCGATCAGCAGGTGTACGGTCAGGAGGGCGACCGCGGCAACTACGAGGCCCAAGGCCGACAGACCGGGCACCGGCTCAGCTGTCACTACGCGGGATGCGATCACGTCGGCACTCCGGGCAATCTTGGACACATGGAATTCGTCTGCGTAGCCCAGGTCCCAGCCACCCCAGGGGTTAAGATAGACCCAACCGTTGCCATCGACGGCCGGGCTGAAGCAAAGCGGGCTGAGCGCGTCCACGTTGCCGTTGACATAGGTGCGGGTCTCGGAAGCCCACGTCACGGCTATGTGAGTCCAGACATCGAGCGGAACGGTCGTGACGCCGGTCAGCGAGACAAAACCGCAACCCTGCGAAGAGTGCGACCAACCATCGAGAAACACCTTACCATCAGCGGTCAACCTGGGGTTGATCACGTGGCCGGAGCCCGGCCTTGTTGTGCTGTCTATCCAGTTGAAATTCACCAATTCGTGCCATATCCCCGTGGTTTTATCCACAGCTCTATGGTCTCCACTGGGCCACCAGATTGGGGGCCACCGGGTAGACCACGTCCTTGCCCATAGCGAAGTCCCCTGCGGTTCCCAGACCAGACATCCCCGCTGCGTAGTCGAGCCCTCCCCTCGCCACCCCCACGGACGCGCCGTTCAGGTGGTCAAGAATGACCGTATTGGTGTCGGCGCAACCGTTTCTCCGGGCGATACAGCCCCGAAGGCGGCGACGCCCGCGAAGGCCAGCAACAGGATGGCCAGTAGACTGCTAGTTGTCAGGGTGCGCATTATTGACCTCCGCAAGGAACATCGATATCGATGCACCCACACGTCGATTAATCGCCTACAGGGGCAGATACAGGTAAGATATCGACGAAAACATGAATATTTCATGACGACGGAGATAGAAATGATGAACTAGTCGTGAAGAACGGCGCAACAGCGGGATCAAGGGGCTTCTATTCACTGGGTAGCAGATTCGACGATGCGAAGGTGAGCCCGCCTCGGTGGTGCCGGTGGGACAGATTTTGGTGCCAGAACAGGTAGTTCCGGTCTGCATCGACCCGATTGTTGTAATATGCATCGAAACAGACCAACGGCATACTCAACTTTTAGTCCTGTCCCTAGCTACAGGACGTACAGAGTCCACAAGACGAAAGCTCACACTATGGGTCAGCCCCTTGGTGAAGAGGAATGGGGAGGCAAATGAGTTCAGCAAAATGGGTGGCTTTGACAGTCCTGATAGCTGTCATGACATTGGCGGTGGCTTGCGGTGATTCCGATGACCAAGGAGGTTCGGCAGGGTTGCCGACGTCGAGGGGAGAAACAGACGGAAACCCCGTCCACCCTAATGTATTGTTGGACATCACCGATGTGCAACAAAGCCAATCGCTTCGGGAGATCAGGGATTATGCCGATGTTGTGGAAGCAACTCTCTTGCAGAGCGGGGTAGCTGTGACACTCGATCTGGTCGTGGGAAGCGCCATATCGGAGGATAGG
>CAUZNX010000285.1:0-3354 GCA_963580905.1 Dehalococcoidia bacterium
CTGAGACCAGTTGCAGGTTCTCCCTCACCCCTCGGAAACTCTGAACGGTCTCCGCTTCCTTGATGGGGTCCAGGCTGCGCCCGCGGGAGACGGAGATGGCCACGTGTGAAAGCGGTTCCAGGTGGCCAGCCAGCTTACTACGAGGCTTCCGAACTCCCCGGGCAACGACACGGACCTTGCCCAGGTCACGCGTGAAGATGCTCAGGACTCGGTCTGCCTCGCCGATAGGCGTCTGCTTCAGCACAACGCCCTGGGTCTTATATGTAGCGGGAGCATTCATGTCTATTATGCGGGCGGAATGGGGTGAACTCGGTGCCCTGAAGAGCCCGTCAAAAAATATCTAGTCAAGGGCAGGCCCAGCCCAGCCCCCCAAAGGGCCGCTTGTAGGGGCTAGAAGTCTTGGCGGCCTTCCATGGCTCGGCCCAGGGTTACCTCGTCGGCATACTCCAGGTCGCCTCCAACGGGCAGCCCTCTGGCGGGACGGGTAATTGTGATCCCAAAGCCTGAAAGGAGCTTGTGGACGTACATGGCCGTCGCCTCGCCTTCCAGGTTCGGATTCGTCGCCAAGACGATCTCCTTGACCTCATCACCCTTCAGACGGGCCAGCAACGGCTGTATCTTCAGATCGTCGGGGCCGATTCCGTTCATGGGTGAAATAACGCCGTGTAGCACGTGGAACAGGCCCTTGTAGACGCCGGTGCGCTCGATGGCGAGCACGTCCAGAGCCTCCTCCACGACGCAGATGCGGGACTGGTCGCGCGCCGGGTTGTTGCACAGGTCGCAGGGGTCGGACTCGGTGATGTTGTAGCAGGTGGAGCACAACACGATGCGCTCCTTCACCGCCAAAATCGCCTCGGCCAGCAACCGCGCCTCATCCTCCGGCATGCGAACCAGGTGATATGTAAGGCGCTGCGCGCTCTTAGGGCCGATGCCGGGGAGCTTATGGAACTCCTGGACAAGCCTTCCAACCGGCTCGGCAGCAGAGTAAGAAGAGTAGGTCATGGAGAGGGTTGATTCCCCTACATCAGTCCTGGGATATTGAGGCCGCCGGTGAGGGCGCTCATGCGGGACGAGGCCATCTCCTGGGCCTTGTCGATGCCGTCGTTGATCGCCGTGAGTACGAGGTCCTGGAGCATCTCAACGTCGTCCGGGGACACCGCCTCCGGGTCGATGGTGAGCGACTCGATGGTCAGCTTTCCGCTGACCACGACCTTGACCGCGCCTCCACCCGAGGTGGCCTCTACGGTGGCGCTCTCAAGCTCCTCCTGGACCTTCGCCATGTTCTTCTGGAGCTGCTGGGCCTGCTTGATCATCTTTTTGTTCATCATGGGAATCCTCCTCATGCTCGCTGACGAGCTTGGCGCCCATCGACTGGGCTGCCCGGACGAGATGGCTGCGACGCGCGGGCGTCTGTCGTGGGCCATTAGACTGTCCGCCTGCGGCAATAACCTTTATATCGTACTTGCCGCCCAGCACTTTCGCCACCGCCTCCTCGATCGCACCCCTGGAGCCGTGATCATGGAGCTCCTCTTCGATCCGCTCCATATGCGAGGAATGGGAGTACTTGAGCGTAAACGTGCCTTCCCCCAGAATTCGCTCCGTGCTGGACCGAAGCAGCGCTCCCAGGTCAAACCGCCTGCCTTTACGGCCTCGCAGTAGTCTGAGTATTTCGGCCCATTGCCGGTCGGCGCCCGACTGCGGAGGGGGTGAGGGTGCGGAGACTTGGGCGGGTGCCGGGGGCCGCACTGCCGGGGCGGGTGGCGCGCTCCTGACGGGGGGATTGGTGGGCATGGCTGGAGGATAGGCCACAGGCGCCTGTGGCGGTGGCGCTGGCATCGCAGGCACCTGTACCGGAGCGGCAACGGCCGCAGGATCCTTCGCCAGCGTCGACTCGACCATGGCCAGCTCCAGTGGAAGCGGAGACGAAATGTCCCGTCTCACATCCACGGCAGCGAATGTCCTGGTCACCAGCACGAGGTCGCCGAGCGCAGCCCGGCCCGCGATGGCCTCCATCTCCGCTCTTGCTTCGTCTGAAAACCCCATAGAGATTGGGGCCCCTGCCTTGATCAGCAGCAGGCCGCGCAGATACTCCATGATCCCACGATGGAACAGCCGGAGGTCTACACCCTCTCCAGCAACCTCGTTGATGACTGTTAGCCCCTCTTTGGCCGACCGATCGACGATGTGACCGACCAGTTCCAGGGCCCTTTCGTCGCTCCCCAGTTCGAGGAGGTCGCCCACCTGCGTTTCACTCAGGGGCGAGCCGTAGGAAACCAGCGCTCGCTCAAGTAGGTTCTGGGCGTCGCGTAGGCTGCCGGATGCGGCTCTTGCGATGAGAGTCAGGGCTCCCTGCGAAGCTTCCACTCCCTCACCTGCACACAACTCGGCCAGCCTCTCGACCGACGCCTCGATGGGTATGCGGCGAAAGTCAAAGCGCTGACAGCGCGAGATGATGGTGAGCGGCACCTTGTGGGCTACGGTGGTGGCCAGGACGAATACGGCGTGGGGCGGAGGCTCCTCCAGGGTCTTGAGCAGCGCATTGAAGGCCGCATCGGTGAGCATGTGGACTTCGTCGATGATATAGACCTTGTGCCGGGCCACCGAGGGGGAGTAGCCGACCTTCTCGCGAAGGTTCCTGATATCGTCGATGCCGCGGTTGCTGGCCGCGTCGATCTCTATCAGGTCCATCGCGCGGCCCTCGTTGACAGACACACATATCTCGCAGGTGTCGTCCGGCTCGCCGTCCTGTGGCGCAAGGCAATTCAGTGCCTTTGCAAGGATGCGCGCCGTGCTGGTTTTGCCGGTGCCCCTGGGACCGCAGAACAGGTAGGCGTGGGCGACACGATCCTGAGTGATCGCGTTGCGAATCGTGCGTCCGACCGCCTCCTGGCCCACAAGCTGGCTAAGTGTACGCGGACGCCATTTTCTGTAGAATACTTCGCTCATTGTGTTACAGGATCCCGCAGGCCATCGATTCTTTCAGGGAGCTGAGCACTATTGCTCTCGTTCACTGCCCTCCCCTCTTTCAAGGGAAAGAGGGGAAATATTGTATGTGAGGGACACCCTCACTCACCCGGCAAAGGGGCGGTGCCCCTCTGCACACCCCCTTCTTAGGTTCCCGATGGTTGGATAGCGGCCAGGGCCTTTTCTTCCAGTGGCTTCATTATTGCCTCGTCGTCAGGCTCCATGTGATCGTGGCCCAGCAGATGCAGCGTGCCGTGGATCAAGAGCACCGTCAGCTCCTTTTCCACCGAATGGCCAGCGGTAGCGGCCTGCCTCTGGGCCTGAGGGTACGATACTATCACTTCCCCGAGGGGCTCACTTTCGCCCGGAGGAAGGACGAAAACCTGATCT
>CAUZNX010000286.1:0-3321 GCA_963580905.1 Dehalococcoidia bacterium
GACTCAATCCATTCGCTGACGCCGAAGCCCGGGTGGTGTCAGGCGATGAGACCGCCGCCTATCAGATTGATGGCATCCGTCCGTCCCTCGTGGCCTACCCTTCTAGCACGGAACAGCTGTCCGAGGTGGTCACGCTCGCGGCGCGCGCCGGGCTTTCTGTCACACCTTGGGGCGGCGGCACTCACATCAATATGGGCAATCCTCCGGAGAGTCTCGACGTCGTGGTAGACCTCGCCGGGCACAACCGGGTGATCGACTACCCTGCAGCGGATTTGACAGCCACCGTCCAGGCCGGCGTCACGTTTTCGGAATTACAAAAGACACTTGCGGACGAAGGTCAGTGGCTTGCAATCGATCCTCCACTGCCCGATCTTGCTACCGTGGGCGGAGTTCTTGCAACGGGACTCTCCGGGCCAACGAAATGGCAATACTGGGGCCCAAGGGATGTTGTGATCGGCATGAAGATCGTACAGGCCGACGGGGTGGTGACCAAAAGCGGTGGACAGGTCGTGAAGAACGTGAGCGGGTACGATATGTCGCGGATTCACATCGGCGGCCTCGGAACCCTGGGCATCATCGCCGAGGTATCCCTCAAACTTACACCGCTGCCCCGGCATCAGGTGACGCTGGTTGCATCATACGATTCAACGGAAGCCTGTATCGGAGCGGCCCTCGATGTCTTCCACAGCGATATCGTACCTCTGGCCATCACCGCTTTCGACAAATTGGCAGCTCGCAGGATCTCTGATCTAGACACAGGCAGGTACCACACTCTGGCAGTGCGACTAGGCGGCAGACCTAAGACCTTGGATCGGCAGCGGCGAGAGATCCTGTCGACGCTGGAAAGTGCCGGGTCGGGCGCAATAAATGCGCTTGCGGGAGATGACGCAACGAGACTGTGGCGATCCTTGGCGGACTTCGCGTGGGACGAGGCCACTCGCCCCTTACTGGGCGTCCGGGCGAGCGTAACGCCGTCGGCATGTGCAGAGCTCGTCCAGAAATTGGAACGGCTGACCTCCCCGGACGGCAAGGGACCCGCAGTCGTCGCACACCCTGCCCACGGCACGGTACTGGCCTGTTGGTACCCAGATGGCGAGGAGTCCGATTCGGCCATCGCCAAATTGGCATCTGCAGCCAGGAACGTAGCTGAGAAGGCCGGAGGCCGACTTGTCGTTGAGCACGCTCCGATCGGCACAAAATCCTTGGTAGACGTGTGGGGTGAGCCGGCCGGTCCCAGCGACTTGCTGCGGAGATTCAAGAATCGCTACGACCCGCAAAGGTTGCTAAATCCGGGGCGATTTGTGGGGGGCATATGACCGGCACACCTGGTCTCAATCTCTTCTCAGGCCCTGACGCACCCAGCGAGACGGACCTGTATAAGTGCGTCCACTGTGGTTTCTGTCTGCAAGCCTGCCCAACGTATCTCCTCACCGGCTTGGAGGCGGAGTCCCCACGCGGTCGAATAGCCCTGATGAAGGCGGTGAATGAGGAACGAATCGAGGCAACGCCGGATGTCATAGACCACTGGGACCTGTGCATTCAATGCAGGGCCTGCGAGGTGGCCTGCCCGTCCGGCGTGCCATATGGCAAACTCATCGAGGCAACGATGTCCCAGGTGGCGCCCCGACGCAAGCCGGGTATACTGCCGAAGCTGGCTGGAAACCTGCTGCTCAAGCAGATTCTGCCTCACCAGCGCAGGTTGAGTCTGGTGACCGGCGGACTGAGGATGTACCAGCGAACAGGGGCGCAGGCGCTCGTACGCAAGACCAAACTGCTCAAGATGATCTCACCCAACCTCGCGTCCCTGGCAGACTCCGCACCGACCGTGCCCGCCGAGACCTTCAAGGCTTCGGGACAGGTCATCCCGGCCCAGGGCCCTAAGCGGGCAAGGGTGGCGTTATTGTCCGGGTGCGTCATGCCCCTGGTCCACGGGCCGCAGATGGATGCGGTAACCAGGGTGCTGGCCCGCAACGGCTGCGAGGTCGTCGTGACTCGGGAGCAGTCGTGCTGCGGCGCTATCAACTCCCACGTAGGCGACCTCGACCTCGCCCGCGATCTGGCACGCCAAAATGTCGACGCGTTCATGGCTGAAGAGTTCGACGCCGTAATCGTCGCATCAGCCGGGTGCGGTGCGCGTATGAAGGAATACGGCCATCTACTCCGCCGAGACCATAAATACGCCGACCGCGCAGAGGCTCTGGCCGACAAGGTCAAGGATGTCCACGAGTTCCTGGCCGAGCTGCCGCTGCTGCCCCCGGAGGGCCGACTGGAAGCGCGAGTTACCTATCAAGACTCCTGCCATCTAGCCAATGCTCAGCGCATCACCGACGCGCCCCGTGAATTGCTCCGATCCATCCCCGGACTGGAGCTGATCGAAATGGAGGGCGCTACCCAGTGCTGCGGTGCGGGCGGGACCTACACCGTGACCCAGCGGGAGTTCTCCTTGCGGCTGCTGGACGCCAGGATGGACGTGATCACGGCAACCGGTGCACAAATCGTCGCCACGGCGAATCCCGGTTGCGTACTGCAACTCGACTACGGCGCTCGGCTCCAAGGTGCAGGGCTTGAAGTGCGCTACGTCACGGACCTGCTCGACGAGGCATACGAAGCCGAGTAAGGTCGGCGGCCTAGCGCCATGTGTGCCAATGGTCAGACAGACCTACACATAGAGCGCACACACACCTTCCTAATCTTTCTTGTTTTCTTCGGACAGATGAACACTCACTAGGAGAATCACATTGGACATGGGATTGAAAGGCAAGGTCGCCATTGTCACCGGCGGCAGCGAAGGCATTGGCAAGGCGGCGGCGATGGGCATGGCGAGAGAGGGAGCCAGCGTGGTGATATGCGCGCGGCGGCCCAATGTACTGGAACAGGCCGCCTCTGAGGTAAGCCGCGCAACAGGAGCAAAGGTCACGGCCATCGCCGCTGACGTGCGCAAACCGGACGACCTGAAGAACCTGTTCGACAAGACTCTTTCACTTCTCGGCCAACTCGACATTCTCGTCAACAACGCCGGAACCGCCGCCGGAGGAAGCTTTAGCGATGCTAGCGACGAGTATTGGCAGAACGACCTGGACATCAAGCTTTTCGGGGCAATCCGGTGCTCACGCTTGGCCCTCCCCCATCTGAAGGCATCCGGGGGTGGCCGCATCATCAACATCACGACCGTCGGCGGCAAAGCACCGGAGGGGGGCTCGGTACCGACCTCCGTCAGCCGCGCCGCAGGAATCGCCCTGACCAAGGCGATGTCTAAGGAGTACGCCGCCGACAACATTCTGGTCAACACCGTCTGCATCGGCCTGATCAAGAGCGGTCAGC
>CAUZNX010000287.1:0-3319 GCA_963580905.1 Dehalococcoidia bacterium
TTGCCGGGTGTGTGAGGGTGTCCCTCACATTCAACTTTTTTTTCTTTTTTTCAAAAGAGGCGCGGGTAGTGCGCCAGCCCCATTCCCCTACTCTTCCTCATCACTCACATGCCGCGACGCCCCCAACAAACTCTCGGCAAACGCCCGCAATTCATCCGCGTCCACCCCCACAGGCCCGACCGCCGACTCACCCTCGGCCTGACGCAACAGATCGGCAAGCCCGCCCTCGCGCTCCCGAATCCGCGACTGCATGATAATCAGGTTAGTCAGCGCCCCCTTTAGCTGGCCTGCGGAAGAATCATCATCCGCCCGATCCACGGCTTGCTGCAACGCAGTGAGCAGCCGCAACCGAAAAGCCCCCCACTCATAGGTGCGCTCTAGCAGCCACGACAACTCGTCCACACCAACACCCGCGCCATCCGGCCCCAGAGCAGCCTCCACATACCGGTCCACAACATCACCGTCTTCCATACTCATAGAGCACATCCTCCCCGGAACAACCCTCGAGTCCGGTCTCACCTTCCAAACCACCCTACCAAGCCCCACTAAAGTCGCGTGTGCACCCACCCCGCCCCCCTAAGCGTGCGCAGCACCTAGAAGATTTGGGCTGTGCCGCTTGGCAAAAATACCTCGACCGTGTCCGGGTCACGGTAACCTGCGATCTCCGTCGGCACCACACCCGGGCTCTCCAGCGCCGCCCGAACAATCAGCTTGTTGAAAAACGAGACCGTATCGGCCTGGTAGTACTCCTCAACAGGCATCCACAGGCACTCCTCGATCTCCTCATCCTGCTTCGTGATCTCGAAACTAAGAGGCTCCAGGCGACACACAAAGTAAATATCGGACCTGCCGTAACGGTACCCGTGCATGTTCCTCAGGCACGCCAAAGACATGAACCGTGACTCAATACCGGTCTCCTCGAGCACCTCCCTCACAACGCCCTCGACAAGGTGCTCCCCCACATGCAGCGCACCCCCGGGCAGCTTGTAGTAGCGCCCCTGCCCAACTCGACCCTTCTCGTGCACAACTAGCAGTTCGTTGGAGTCGTTCACGACAACGCCGCCAGCGCCAATATAGTGGGACGCATAGGGAGGAACGAAGGCCCGTTCCACCAACTGCAAGGTCAACATCAGGTAGTCATCCGTGGTGTGGTGATACACAAAACCATAATCCACCGCGATCGGAACCAGCGCTGCCTTGTCGAGGGCCAGCTCGAGCCACACGACCTTGTAACCCTGGGATCTCCATGAGGCCAGCGAGCTCACAAGCAGCCGCTGGAACTCCTCCCGAGAGGCCGGAAAATCATCCGGGGTAATAATCACGCCGCCGAAAGGATTAGTAGTGTGAGCGAATTCCGCCATGTGTCTCGCCTCATAGCGCCCGGACGGCGCTCCGTTGTATAGTTTGCTGGGCCTGGACCAACCGGCAGTATATGCGCGCCCGCAGGCCGGGTCAAAGAGTCGGCTATTATACAATCAGTCCGGACCTGCAAAGCAGCCTAGGGGGAACACGATGGCAACAATTCTTGAACGCTACACCACCAAGTTTCGAGGCTCTTCAGCGGCCTTCGAACGTGGCAAGTCCGTAATCCCAGGCGGCGGACACCAATCGAGGGTCGTCAACCCTCACCCTATTTTCATCAATGAGGGCCACGGCGCCGTTAAGTTCGACGTGGACGGGAACGAGTTGATCGACTACATGATGGGTTTCGGCGCACTCCTGCTCGGGCACGCCGACCCCGATGTTACCTCAGCCGTGGCAGCCCGCCTGGGCAAGGGAACCCACCTGGGCGCGCTTTCAGAGCTTGAAATCGACTGGGCAGAGCTGGTCACGGGCCTGATCCCATCCGCCGAGCAAGTCCGCTTCACCGGATCAGGCACCGAATCCACCCTGCTAGCCCTCCGCCTGGCCCGCGGCCACACCGGCAAGACCAAGGTCGTGAAATTCCGTGAGCACTTCCACGGCTGGCACGACTACCTATCGATGGATTCGGGCATCAACACCCAGGTCGGCATCCCGGACGAGACCCTGTCTACAATAGTAGTAATTGAGCCAACCCTCGACGCCCTTTCGACCCTCCTGGAAAGAGACACGAACATCGCCGCCGTGATCATGGAGCCCACAGGCGGCCACTGGGGCCAGTTCCCGCTCCAGAACCCCAGCTTCCTGGAGGGCGTACGCAAGCTCACCACCGAACATGGCGTCATCATGATCATGGACGAAGTGATCTGCGGATTCCGGATGTCACGGGGCGGTGCCCAGGGCCGATTCGGCATCATGCCCGACCTAACCACCATGGCTAAGATCGTGGCAGGAGGGCTCCCAGGCGGCGCAGTCGCAGGCAAGGCAGAGATCATGGAGATGCTAGGCGAGGCAGAGCCATCCAGGCGACTGGCGCACCCAGGTACCTTCAACGCCAACCCAGTATCGGCCACAGCAGGCATCACCGCCCTCCGGAAAATCGCCAACGAACCGATCAACGACCGCGCCGATGCGATGGCAGCACGCCTCAAGTCTGGCCTCCGTGACGCCCTCAACCGCACCGAGGTCCCAGGCCAGGTCCACGGCCTCGCCTCGGTCGTCCACATCGCCCTAGGCATCGACGCCGACGACGAGGGCATCTCCACTGTCTCCCACGATGACCTGGCCAAGGCCACGGCAGGCGATCGAGCCTCCATGATCAAGCTAGCAATGCTGAACGAGGGTGTGGACATGATGGGCGGCATAGGCTTCATGGTCTCCGCCGTCCACGACGAAGACCATATCGACCGCACAGCAGAGGCCTTCGAGAGAGCCCTGGTAGCCCTCCGCGAAGAACGCATCATCTAGTTGCGGGTGCTGCGCACGCTTAGTCGGGCGGGGTGGGCATGCCGAGTCCCAGGGTGCCGCTGCGCAAGCTTAGTTGGGCTTGGCGCGGTATCGCCTAGTCCCAGCGTACTGCGTATGCCTATGGGGGCGGACATGCTTCCGCCCCATCTCCAGGGCATTGGTCTACAAGGCGAGTGCAAATGGGCTCGCTACGCCGGTAGCACAGGGTCCTTTTTTGCAACGCAGACGATCGGGTAGGATTTCACCCATCCTGGATCCCAGGATTCAGAAAATCCAGGTTGAATCCACCCCCGTCTTGCGCTAGCATTGCATTACCTCAGGAGTTTGCACCGATGAATATCGCCTAGAGTCGCGCTGGTCGAGCCGACGGAAAGTCTCCCGGCTTTCTGGCATTCACACCGAATGCCTCGACACGTTCGCCGCCTCTAGGTCTGCCCTCCCTGCCCATTGTGGGTACATGGTGTACCTCGTCTTCCCGCGAACATGCCGC
>CAUZNX010000288.1:0-3318 GCA_963580905.1 Dehalococcoidia bacterium
TCGGTGCCTTCGCCGCCTGCCTCGACGCCGATGAGCCGGACATTTCCGTCAGGGACGAACTCGTGGAACAGGCCGATGGCGTTGCTGCCTCCGCCTACGCAGGCTACCGCGTAGTCCGGCAAGCTGCCGGTGGCCTCCAGGAATTGCGATCGAGCCTCGCGCCCTATGACCGACTGGTATTCCCGGACCATCATCGGATAGGGGTGGGGTCCGACGACGCTGCCGATCAGGTAGTGGGTTGTGTCGACGTTTGTAACCCAGTCACGGATGGCCTCGTTGATGGCGTCCTTCAGGGTCCGGCTACCTGAGCTTACAGGCTCGACGCTCGCCCCGAGCAATTTCATGCGATGGACGTTCAGCGACTGGCGTCGGATGTCCTCCTCGCCCATGTAGACGATGCACTCCTGCCCCAGCATGGCGCACACGGTGGCAGTCGCCACTCCGTGCTGGCCTGCGCCGGTCTCGGCGATGATCCGCTGCTTTCCCATGCGCTTCGCCAGCAGACCCTGCCCGAGGGCGTTGTTTATCTTGTGGGCCCCTGTGTGGGCCAGGTCTTCGCGCTTGAGGTATATCTGCGCGCCCCCAAGCTCACGGCTCAGATTTTCTGCGTGGTAGAGCGAGGTCGGTCGGCCCGCATAGTGATGCGACAGACGACTTAGCTCCTGCTGAAAGGTGGAGTCGATCCTGGACTCTTCGAAGGCCTTGGACAGTTCGTCCAGGGCTGGCATGAGAGTCTCGGGAACAAAACGCCCGCCAAATTTGTCGAAGTGGCCTGTCTCGTCGGGTAGTGTGCTCTTTGTGATCATGGGTATTTCCTCGACCTTTTGAAGGCGCCTCCAATAATAGCAGACGGGTGCGCCGCGACCGTATCTCTCGTAGGCGGGAGATTCGACCCCGTAGCCAAAGGTGGCTATAATGAACCCTCAACTCCGGGGAGGTGAGACCGAGCCGATGGCCCGAGTACGAAAAATGTACTGGAAAGAGATACCTGTGCAGGTTCAGGCGGAAGACGCCTCCGGCCAGGTATCCAAACCCCTGGACGACCGATTCCAGCAGGGTGTCGACTCCATCTCGATGTTCGACGGTAGCGCAGGCACGGACGAATACCTGGACGCATGGGAATGGGGTGACTACGTGGACGTGGACGGGAGTGCGGAGGCCGCGGCGACGGCGCTCGCAGAAGACCTGAACACGCACTTCCCCAGGGACTTTGTGAAGCGCATACGCAAATTACACGACTCGGATACGCGAAATCCCGCGCCCGGGGCCGTCGACGATTGGAGCGCACATGGTACAGACTAGTGTGAAGCAAGACCCACTCCTGGAGCGGCTGTTGGGCGGCGGAGTCCTCATCTCCGACGGAGCCACCGGTACATACCTCCAGTCCCATGGGCTTGAGCCTGGTGGTTGCCCTGAGGAGTTCAACGCCAGCCACCCGGAGACAGTCCGGCAGATGGCGAAGGACTATTCCGACGCGGGCTCAGACATGGTGCTCACCAATTCCTTCGGCGCTAACAAGTTCATGCTCACAAAGTACGGTCACGGCGATCGCGTGGCAGAGCTCAACAGGTTGGCCGCACAACATGCTCGCAGCGCAGCGCCTCCGGGCGGGCTGGTGGCGGGTTCGGTTGGTCCGTCTGGCGAGTTCCTAGAGCCCCTGGGCGAGGTCACCAACGCCGAAATGCTCGAAGCTTTTGTGGAGCAAGTGACGGCCCTCGCGGAGGGCGGCGCAGACGCCATACTTATAGAGACGATGACCGCCCTGGAGGAGGCCACGCTGGCTATCAAGGCTGTCAAGGAAGCCACCGATCTGCCAGTTATAGCGACAATGACCTACGACAAGGGACCACGCGGCTTCTTCACAATGATGGGCGTCCAGCCAGAGCGCGCGGTGGTCGAGTTGCGGGAGGCCGGAGCGGACGTGACGGGTGCGAACTGCGGCAACGGTATCGACAACATGGTCGAGATCGCGCGGTTGATGCGAGGCGCGACCGACGGCTACCTTCTCGTGCACTCCAATGCCGGCATCCCTGCGATTCGCAAAGGGCAGATCGTGTACTCTGAGACCCCTGAGTATATGGCTGAACGGTTCAAGGAGCTGGCCGCTCTCGGCATCAACATTCTGGGCGGGTGCTGCGGGACGACACCCAGCCACATCTCCGCCCTGTCTCAGATCGTCCACGGCGAGTAGCGCCTGAGGCGCATCCTCGGTATTTCAGGAGAGCGAAATGTCCGGAGCCACGACGGGAAGCGTTTCGGGAGTTATTGAAGTGCTGGAGCGGTATGGCCGCTGCCTGGAACTGGTACCCCTCGATCCGAACTTCAACGACATATCGGTGGGCCTCTACGAGAAGGACGGCGTTGCTACAGTCTGGACCTTCAGCCGAATAGAGGGCGTCGAGGTGAGAATCCGCAAGATACGCGACCAGCTAGTCGCCCTCGGCGGGTTTGACGCGGTCGCCGATGCGCACAACCAGATGCGGGCTCCCTGCGGGATCATACACCCTCGTCCAACGAAATTCCTCATGATGCAAGCGGTCGAGAAAGACCCCAACTTCTCGCTACCCGACGGAGAGGTTGCGGTGAAGGACCTGCGGACCGGAATGATGCTCGGGGTTGACTCCAAAGAGGTCGACGGAAGAGTCGCCTACTACGTCAAGGCTGATGGTGAGGCCCCGAACAAGGCCAATCGCTTGAGGGCCGTGACCTCCGGATTCGTGCGCTATGGGGAGATGGACAAGACAGAAGACGGGGGCGTCTCTTTCACTTGTGGCTACCGTCACGACGAGTTGGTGCGATTGATATTGCCATACGCCAGGAACGTGACCCGTGTCGAAGACATGCTGGAGGCGGACTCCCTCCGAGGGCAGATGACCACCGGCACCCTAGGATTCTCCCCACCGACGTAAGCCGAAAAGGAGACAGACTTGCCCTTCGTCGAGACTATGACCCCGCGTGAGCGCGTGATGGCTGCCCTTGCGGGTGAGCCCGTCGATCGGCCGCCTCTGTGCAACCCGACGAGCGTTTTCACGGTCGAGTTGATGGATTTGGTGGAGGCGCCGTTCCCGGAATTGGCACGTATCCCCGAGTTGTGCGCACGGTTGGCAGCCACGGGGCACACCGAGATGGGCTTCGACTCTACCTATCATCACGCGACCATCGTCCAGGAGTCCTCAGCCCTGGGGTGTGACGTGCAGTGGGAGCAGAAGGACAACTGGCCGTCGGTACGCATGGGCGATCCTATCTGGAAGGGCCCCGACGACATCCGGATACCGCCAGGGTTCCTCGAACACCCAGATGTTCAGTGTGTCATCAAGG
>CAUZNX010000289.1:0-3304 GCA_963580905.1 Dehalococcoidia bacterium
CTGTATAAGGGGACATGGAAGTCCAGCACGCTGGCCTGCAAGTTCTTCGAGGCCAGTCCCGATCTGCTTTCCAGCCTCACGGTTCCTGAACTGGAACAGTTCGTCAAGTTCCTCGACGGGCTGTCGCGGCGTTCCTACGATATGGCAGTCGAGGTTCTGGCCCTAGGCAAGAAGGTGTTCCCGCTCCTTGGTGACGATAAAGGAATGCTCATCGCCTTCGGAACTGCAATGGCCGACACTAGTTGGCGTAGTGTCAAAGGCCTGTTTGATGCCGCTAGCCGGTCTCTGCCAAACATTCGATCCGAGCAACGCCTGCGGTTCCTGGAACTGGCCCGTGGACTCCACAACGCCGAACTCCAGAATGTACCCGCAGCCATGGTGGACATGTCCACCGCGCTAGGTCGGGTCGATGCCGAACACCACTCAGCAATATTGGGACTGGCCGAGTCGATGCTGAGCGCCTCCCCTTCCTCTGTGCCGGAGTTCGTTAAGAGTAGCCCCGGAGCCCTAGAACGAGTAACCCTGGGGCAACTGGAGAGTTGGCACCGCGAGGGCATGGGTATCCTGGCGGACAATGGTGATGGCGGCCTCGCATACTTCAGGATGGAGTCGTCGCGGTCGCTTAGCGTCCTCGAATCGCTATCATCCAGTGTCGAGTTCGCACGCATCAAGGACCTAATGGAGATGTACTGCCGGGCCCTGGCAGGAGCAGAAGTTGAACTTGCCGAGTCCGAAGAACTGACCGAAAAAAACATTGGCTGGATATCAAAAGAGGCACCCACCACCGAGGGCACGACCGTGTTTGTGCCCTCCACGGCAGACCGCTACGCGACAAAGCCTGAGAACTTTTCACTATTCAAGGTCATTTCGACCCACCAGGTCGCGCACCTGGAGTTCGGGAGTTTTGAGTTCGAGTACGACAGGCCGTCTACCCTGTTCGAGGACTTGAGACCTAAGTTGGCGGAACAGCCCAAGGCTGTGTCCATCGAAGAGGTGATCGCCGAACGTGACGGCTCCGCTGAGCGCGGCTGGATCACCGACATGCAGCGGTTCTTCGATATCTTCGAGGACCGGCGTCTGGCACTCGACATCTTCACCGTCGTCGAGGATGCGAGGCTGGATACTAGAGTAATGATCGAGTACCCGGGCATCAAATCGGGCTATCTTACGGTACAGCAGGATGCAGTTAAGGGCCGCCCGCAGGTGAAGTCGTTGCCTGCTCGTGAGGCGCTTGTCGAGTTCTTCGTGAGGGTCAGCCTGGGCCAAACGAAAGGCCTGCCGGTACCATCCGGCCAGAAGGACGCCGCGACCAAGATAGCCAACATCGCCAGACGCGCGCAGGCTCTCGGGGCTCTCGTTGAGGATTCGGCCGAGGCCACGCTGCGAGTGTATGCCATCGTCTCAAAGGTCCCGAACGAGCAGGTTCCCGACGATGATTGGGAGAATCTGGACCTGCCGGATGAGGTTGATTCGGGTGAGGACGAGTCGGACGAGGGAGCTGTTGAGCAACTCACCCAGGGTTCCGGTGATGGCGAATCTGGAGAGGACGAAGAGTACACACCCAGCGAGGATGTGGACTACCGGGGCGACTTCAAGCCCGAGTTGGTCCAGATGCTCACCCAGCTTCGTATGCAAGAGGGCGACCAGGGTGCTGAGGCAGGGTCTGAGTCGATCACTCAAGAGATGGTCGAGGAGATGCTCCAGTCCAGCGCGGAAGTGGATACGCCCGACTCCGACGGGGCCGGGCAAGAGTCGATGGGGGCGTTCGTAGACAATCTTCTAAAAGAGGCTGGTCTTGGCCAGCCTCAGACCCCTGGCATGGGCCAGGGTCCCCTCTCCCATGTCAACGACGAAGGCGGTCCGCTCGACGCGACCGAGCCCCAGACGTTCGTCTACGACGAATGGGACTTTCGCGCCGCAGACTACAAGCCGGACTGGTGCATCGTTCGACAGAAGACTATGGCCGAGGGAGACGCCGCATACTTCGGTGAGACCCTGCACAACTATGGGGCTCTGGCAAGCCAGATACGGCGTCAGTTCGAGCTGCTCGTACCGGAGTCATTCCGCAAGGTGCGCAGGCTTGAGGATGGCGAGGAGATAGACATCGACGACGTGATCGAGGCGGTGATTGACGCCCGTACCGGGTCCGGATCTAACGACAAGATCTACTGGAGGCGCAACAAGGTCCAGCGCGACGTGGCCGTTGTGTTCCTGCTGGACACGAGCGCTTCGACGGCGGAGGCCATCGAGGAATCGAAGAAGGTCGCCGATGACTGGGAGGCTCCCGAAGATCCGGTCGAGTACATGGTGTGGTTGCGAGGCCGCCGCGGTGAAGGCATGCGCCGATCCTACAAGCGGATCATCGACCTGGAGAAGGAGGCGGTGGTCCTGCTCATTCACGCCCTGGAGGCCACTGGAGACCTCTACGGTATATACGGATTTTCGGGCTATGGCCGCGAGAACGTGGAGTTCTATACCGTCAAGGAGATCGACGAGCCTATGTCGGAGCGCGTCCAGCGGCGCATTGACCGCATCGCGCCCTTGCATGCCACGAGGATGGGCCCGGCCATTCGCCATGCCACAATGAAACTGGAGGCCCAGGACGCGCGGACAAAGCTGTTGTTCCTCATCAGCGACGGTCGGCCCCAGGATAGAGGATACAGCCGCGAGGGAGTCGAGAAGGAGTACGCGGTTCACGACACGAAGATGGCTCTCGACGAGGCGAAAGAGAAGAATATCAACGCCTTCTGCCTGACGGTAGACAAGAACGGGCACGACTACCTCAAGACGATGACCGAGGGCATGGGCTACGAGGTGTTGGACGATATCTACGAGCTGCCCGAGCGCCTGCTCTACCTCTACCGCCGCCTCACAATCTAGGTGCTGCGCACGCTTAGTGCAGGCGGGGCTAGGGACTTCGAAGTTGGAGGGGTTGTTGTATAGGGGTGCAGAGGGATAGGCCCTGTGCAAAGGAGCCTTAGGGTGTGTCCCTCAGATAGTTGTTCTTCTCTTCGGTTGGGGGAAATATCACCATTAAGGTCGGTGCATCCCCTAGCCCGGCGCTTGCATCTTAAGTGTGCATCCAGATAGCAACGGAGCCTGACACTCGATGAATATCGTTATATCTCCTGAAGCGCTCGCCCTCATCGAGGAGCGCGGGGGCAAGGCGGCGATAGACTTCATCCCACCCCTGGGCTGAGGCGGTCGCCCCGAGGTGTCCGTGGACACCTACCTCCAGCGGAAGAACCTCTCCCGCTACCACACCGCAACCACCGGCGGCGTTGATGTCCTGCTGTCCCAAAAA
>CAUZNX010000290.1:0-3300 GCA_963580905.1 Dehalococcoidia bacterium
GTGCACGGCAAGGATACGCTGAGGACCATCGAGGACGCCAAGATCGCCCAGGACCTGGGAGCCGTTGGCCTCCAAATTGTGCCTCCGTTCGAGAATCTGCCAACCCAGGACGACATCGTCCGGTACTACGAAGCGATCTCGAACGCCATAGAGATCGGCGTAATGATCTACCATGCCCACTGGATGCCACATAGCCGCATCGAGATCGAGACCTTCAAGCGGATGGCGGGCTTGGAGCACATCGTCGCTATCAAGTGGAACTCCCCAGCGGACGTGCCCTACGAGTCCATGAAAGAGCTTGTGGGCGACTTCAATATTTTCGACAACTCGAACCAGCCTGGACGCTGCTACAAGAACGGCGGCCAGGGGTTCCTGGACCACCTGGCGACGGCGTACCCGCAGCACGAATTGGAGCTACTGGAGCTTTTTGAGGCAGGCAAGTTCGATGAGGGACAGGCGGCCTGGGACAAGGTCGCAGCACCTACGGGCGAGTTTAACAGGACCGTCCTCGCCAACTCAGGCGGAGCGGCAAGGCTTAAGAAGGCCGCCATGGCCATCATGGGCCGACCGGTCGGTTCGATGCGGCCGCCGTCTCAGCCCCTGAACGACGAAGAGATGGGCAAGTTGCGAGAGGTGCTCATCGGACTGGGATGGCCGGTGCCCGAGTCGACGCTGGCGTAGTACTACTCTGGAATGAGCGCGCAGTCTAGTCCGCCCCTGGACTAGACTGCGGTGCCCAAACAGCACAGACCGACTACGCGGAGGAGCGTTCCATGTTGTCTGGACTAATCACTAGAGGCATTGGGCTTGGTCTGTTAGCGAGTGTGTTGTTGGTCGTGGCGCTGGCGTGCGGCGAGTCGGAGCCTGATGACAGCCCGGCCGATCAATTCTCAGTCGGAGAGAGCGTCCCTCTCGCCGTTGAATGCCACACCGCGTATCGGTCATCAGTGACTGTAGGTATCGAACTCGAACAGACTGTTGAGCTTTCGTCCACGGAGGATACAAAGAGCGTCGATCTTGGAGACCTTCGCTTCGCTGTGATCTACTACGCTGGCGAGCTCTCCGGTGAAGGAAGATTTTTGAAGGTGTCGGTCTCTTCAGTAGAAGACGACCGTGAAGTGACATCCCAGCTCTATCAGCTGTCTAAAACCGAGCCTCCGCAGAACGAGTTTCACGGAGGACACGGATTCACCGGGCTCTCCTACGCTTACCACCCGACTTCGAAGTCGGAGCTTCAGTACTGGTGCGTCGTCGGCTAGTTGGACCCAGGCATGCTTGCTCCTCTACAGATCGTGTGACGTCAGCCACTCCCCCATTTGCCTGACCGCAACGAATTCCCTCCGAGTACGGGGTTGGAACCAATCGCATCCAGGTATTTCCCACTCCAAAAGACTACGTTTTTCCTTGACATCTATTAGGGGCGAATAGTACGATTTACCAAGTTATCCGACACATTTTAATAGACCCAACTCTTATCCTGAGAGGCTGAGGGACCGGCCCTTCGAAGCCCGGCAACCGATCGGATGGCCCTGGGGCCACGAAACGGTGCCAACTCCGTCGAGCGGATAGTGCTCGAGAAGATGAGAGTCAGATATCTGACTTCAACTTCTCGCGTCACGAGAAGTTTTTTTTGGAACGCGCGGTACGTAGGTTTCCCTGTCGCACTGGCTACCGTCGGGAGTACTCGAACGCGAAAAATGGTCACTCCTGAACTCACATTGCTGAAGCCGCTCAATTGGCGCGAGGGGACGTTGTCACTCCTCGACCAGACTCGGCTGCCCGCCGAAGAGGTATGGTTGGACCTGTCCGACTACCGCGAAGTTGTGTCCGCAATACAAAAAATGCGTGTCAGGGGCGCACCCGCTATTGGCATCGCAGGAGCGTATGCAGTCGCTCTGGCCGCGACGGAGTTGGAGAGCCTGGAGGTAGACGACTTTATGGCCCAACTCGTCGTCTCCGCAGACGTCATTGCCAGGGCCAGGCCCACCGGAGCCAACCTGGGCTGGGCGGTCAAGCGGATGTTGTCAGTAGCGCGTAGTGCCAAGACACCTGGTGTCGCCGTGGCCACCCTCGTCGAGGAGGCCGGTCGTATCCAAATGGAGGACGAGGCGGCGAACCGGGCCATCGGCAGGTTCGGTGCAGAACTCCTGCCACCGCACGGAGCGGTCCTGACCCATTGCAACGCCGGTGCGCTTGCCACCGCCGGATACGGCACCGCCCTGGGCGTCATTCGAAGCGCGTGGGCAGATGGCAAACTCTCGCGCGTGTTCGCAACGGAGACGCGACCACTGTTGCAGGGCTCGCGTCTCACAGCCTGGGAGCTGGCACACGATGGTATCGACGCCACTCTCCTTCCCGACTCTGCGGCGGGACAGCTCATGCGCCGTGGCGAGGTCCAATCCGTAGTCGTCGGAGCGGACCGCATAGCCGCAAATGGCGATGTCGCAAATAAGATCGGAACCTACTCCCTGGCGGTTCTTGCCAGGGAGAACGGCGTGCCCTTCTACGTCGCCGCGCCCACAAGCACTGTCGACGTGTCCCTGTCCGGTGGCGATGCAATCCCGATTGAAGAGCGCGAGGCCAGCGAGGTGACGCACCTGAATGGAACTCGCATTGCAGCAGAAGGCGTGAGCGCCGTGAACCCGGCCTTCGACATAACCCCTAGTAAATACGTCACCGCAATAGTGACCGAACGAGCAGTCCTCAGGGCGCCATATGGTCCGGCGATCGCCGCCACGATGGAGGCGCGTCATGACTGATCCGCGTATCGCATTCATCGGGGGATCTGGCCTCTACGAAATGGACGGCCTTTCGGACGTTCGCCACGTCGATGTGGACACACCGTTTGGCTCACCCAGCGACTCCATCGCAATTGGTTCCCTGGACGGAGTCACAGCAGCTTTTCTGCCGCGACACGGCAGGGGGCACCGGTTGTCACCGACCGAGATACCCGCCAGGGCGAACATCTACGCCCTGAAGACCCTCGGCGTCGAGCGAATCGTGTCGGTCAGTGCGGTTGGTAGCTTACGTGAGCACATACGCCCATTGGACATGTTGGTCCCGGATCAGATCATCGACCGGACCCGCAACCGCACGAACACATTTTTCGGGAACGGCATCGTTGCCCACATCGCATTCTCCGACCCATTCTGCCCGGAGATAAGCTCCACGCTTGCCGATGCCGCGAGAAAACAGGCCACGACCCACGTGGGAGGGACCTGCGTCGTTATTGAGGGGCCGCAGTTCTCCACAAGAGCCGAGTCGGAGCTATACAGATCATTCGGGGCTGACATAATCGGT
>CAUZNX010000291.1:0-3296 GCA_963580905.1 Dehalococcoidia bacterium
ATGCCCGTGAGCGTCATGGGGCAGGCTGGCACACTAATGCACGACATTGAGGTGGAGGACTCAGCGTCCGCCCTGGTCGGGTACGCCAGCGGTGCCCAGGGATACATCCACTGCAACACGGTCCAGATGCCTTCCGACACACGCATGGAATTCTGGGGCGAGCGGCGTGGCATCGTGATCACAGACGACGCCATCACCGTTTACGAGCCCGAGGTAGGCTTGCTGGAATTTTCTCAGCGCGAGCGTGGCAATCCCTTCGCAAAGCCCACCCTCACAAGCTCGGCGCTTGACGTGCCCATCACAAGTGCCGATCACCAGGACGCGATCGACGACTTCGCTTTGGCAATCGCCGAGGGGCGCGAGCCAGCAGTGACGGGCCATGAGGGGACAAAGTCTCTGGAACTGGCGTCAGCAATAATCCTTTCCGCCTGCCGGCGACAGACAGTAGACCTGCCGATCAATCGCGTAGACTACAACGAGCTTGTCAGTGAACTGGCAGAACGCGGGTCGCTGTTCACACAGGGGGCCTAGCGGCTATCTGCCAAATGGGTGACATATGAGCCTATTCGGCGGGATAGAGTGTGGCGGGACAAGCTTCGTTTGCGCCATCGGCAGCGGTCCCACAGACATCGTCGCCGAGACAAGATTCGCCACGACTACGCCGACCGAAACCCTGGCCCGTGCGGTCGATTTCTTCCGGTCGGAGGGCCCTATTTCCGCCGTGGGAATCGCCTCCTTCGGACCTGTGGATCTCGACCGGTCGTCGAGGACCTACGGCTACATTACTACTACCCCCAAACCCGGCTGGGGCGGCGTTGATGTCGTGGGGTACGTCGGTCGCGAATTGGCGCTGCCCGTGGGCTGGGAGACAGACGTCAACGCGACGGCTCTGGCAGAGCACAGGTGGGGCCACGCCGTCGGGCTCGACACGTTCGTATACATCACGGTCGGCACAGGCATAGGCGGTGGGGCGTTGGTCGAAGGCAGACCGATGCACGGCCTGGTACATCCCGAGATGGGCCATATGCGGGTGCCACGCGACCCCAATGACGACTATCCAGGGTGCTGTCCATACCACGGAGACTGCCTGGAGGGCCTCGCTTGCGGCCCGGCTATACGACAGCGGTGGGACGCCTTGCCGGAAGAGCTTCAGGACGACCATCCGGCCTGGGAACTTGAGGCTCGATACCTGGCTTCGGGGCTGGCCAACATCGTGTTAACTCTATCCCCCCGCCGTATCGTCATCGGCGGAGGCGTGATGAGACGCTCCGTACTGTTGCCTTTGGTACGCCAGGGGCTGCTCGCCCAACTCGCCAACTACGTACAGGCGTCAGCCCTGGTAGACGACATCGACAGCTATGTCATCCCACCGGCTCTCGGGGACCGCGCCGGAGTCCTGGGTGCAATCGCCCTGGCGGAGGAGGTGGCGGACTAAGGCCGCTGCTCTTCCCACCCAATCAGTGTCCCTCGCGGATTCTAATTCGCGGTATGCAGTATCACAGCTCCTCTAGGACGATGGCCCTTGCCCACGAAGCGGTGACGCGTTGCATTTTCACGGGCAAGGCTATGAGGAACACTCGCTGCTTTTTTATCTGGTGAAGTCCGGTCAGCGCGTCCAAAAAAGCGATGCCGGCCAGCAGCAGCCTACCGTCGCCGTCCTCCTTGCCGAAAGGTGTGCCGGGGGGCGAATGGCGGACGCCCTCGATGCCAATCGCCCTTATGTCAGCGTCGATTAGCCAATCGATCGCCTCGAAAGTGAGATAGGGTTCCTCGTCCTGATCACCACCACGGATCAGCACAATGTCGCCGCTCTGTACCCCTGCGTCACTAAGGTCCGCGGGGGAGATCGCCTCGCTATCGCCCTTGTGCGCAAAATCGCACACTACCGCCTCACCCATGTACGATCTAATGGGCATCGAGGCTATGTCAGCGCCATCGTCCGCGTACTTGTAGGGTGCCTCGACGTGGGTTCCGTTGTGGGTTTCGCTCTGGATAAAGTGCATTCGGGCGTTATACGCCATCATCTCTTGAACCTCGACCGGACGGCCATAGAAGGGCTCGCCATGGAGATAGCGGCCGTCCAGCTTGCGCTCTCCCGGAATCAGCTCGTGGGACAGGTCAATTATGCGGTACTTCGACAAATCAATCACAAGATTCCTCCTGTCATTCAGAACAAGTTGAGACTACAGCATTCGCGCTAGCCTGGCCACTAACCCCTTGGGAACATCGCTATCTACCACAAGGTCTGTCGCCGAGTGAAACTTCATGAAGTCGCGCATGGCGCCAGCGAGTCGTTCGATCAGGGCTTCATCGGGGTCCACGTGGTCTTCGAGGTACAGCGCCTTCAGACGAAGCGTCCCGGTCCGCCGGTCCAGTACCGGATCGAATCGGCCAATCAGGTCGCCTTGGTCGAGTATCGGCATACAGAAGTAGCCCCAGATCCTAGTTGGCTCGGGCTTGTACGCCTCCAATATGCTGCGGAAAGACCACAGATTCTCGTCACGTCCCTTCGCCCAAAATAGGCTGTCGAATGGGCTGAGGAACGTGGTGCCTAGACTCTGCATCTCCCCATCCGCCGCGCGCTCCAAAGCTGGCAGATTGTCCCTGTGAACTACGATTTCACCGGCCGTACCATCGTTCATGCTGGCGATAACCTGCACAATAGTGCCGTCTTCAACCATCGCTTCCAGGGCCGGTCCGGAATCCCGACGCTTCAGATGGGCGTAGTCGGCAATCTGGACCAAGCGACATGCGCCGAGGGCCAGAATTGAGCGTTCAAGAAGGTGCCTAAGGGTCTGTTCCTGGGTTGGCTCCGTGGTATCTGTCCAGTCGGGGAGGACTCGACCAGTCAGATCGTACACTCGCTGAAAATTCACTCTCGACGAGACCATCAGATCTCCTCGGTTTACAAGTAGCTCAAGGGCGCGCTTGGCCGGTTTCCAATCCCACCAGCTCCCCCGGCGAGGCCCGTCGTAGTCGAAGTCTCCGGCTCGCATCGGGCCTTCGCGCTCTATTCTCGCGAGCACTGCCTTCACAAGCTCTCGGTTCTTCGCGCTCCCCATACTGCCCCAATTACGGCGGCTGGCTCTTTTCGCGCGCAGCTGGAAACGGTAGTCAGTAAGGGGTAGAAAGCAGGCCGCGTGCTGCCAACCCTCGAACAGATGGCGATCCTGTCCGTCGTATGCGAGCCGGGCCAAATCTTCGGCGTCGTAGGTCCCAAGCCGGCTCCAGAGCACCAGCTCTTGACTGCGTCGTACCACCTGAAGAGTGTCTATCTGTAGCCAGCCCACTCTTTT
>CAUZNX010000292.1:0-3283 GCA_963580905.1 Dehalococcoidia bacterium
ACGTAGTGGGGCCGCGGGAGGCTGCCCGTATGGGTCGTCTGGATGTGGTCAGTGTTGAGTTTCATTTGCCTGTCTACCCGGCCGTCAGTACGTCGACGAGCCTTTCGGCCAACACCGTGTCTTCACCCTCGTTCATCGTGTTAACCACTACGGTGATCGTATCGTCGCCCTTGGTGCCGACCCAGATGCGCGGACTCCCAGAGTCCATCTCCGCTCTCACATCCTCTGCTGACTTGCCGACTACTGCGCGGTCGATGATCACGTGGAGCATGTACGGGACATAGTGCGGGATCTCCACTCGTTCGGTTTTTACTCCGGGGATCCTTGCGACACCTTCCACGATAGTGTCGAACCGGCGATCGTAGCTCAGGATCCGGTCCTCGTGGTTCATCGTGAACCAATCATCGACGGCCGTCACCACACCCACGATTTCCTGCCGGTCCACCTTGAAGGCTCGGCCAACCGCCCGGCTACCGTCGTAGTGGAAGGCCACGAAGGACTGGGCCGCCACGATATCGATGAGCTCTTTTTTGCCGCAGACGAATCCGGTTGAATGAGGGGCGCCCATGTACTTGGCGCCAAATACGACGAGGTCCGCCGACTGGGCGTTCTCGCGCATGTAGTCGAGGGGATATATCTGCGAACAGGCGTCGGCGATCACGGGCACCCGATTGGCACGGGCGATCTCGACCGTCCTGGCCAGGGGAACGATGGAGCCGTCCAGCGGCGGCTGTATCCAGAAGGCAACCGCAGCGGTGCGGGGGCCGATGGCCGCCTCGAGTTGCGCCTCGTCGGTCCCTGAGTCGTCGCCCACCTCCACCAATTTTGCGCCCGACAGCGTAAAACAGCGATCGAACATGTAGCGGTTGCGCTTTTGAATAAGAACCTCGTTCCGCAGACCGGTCGTGTCCGGTAGCTGGAGGATGCGGTCCGGATCGTTCCCCACCATGCATGCCGCGACGCTCAGTGCTTGGGCGGCGGCGGCGCCCGATGTGACATAGGCGGCCTCGACTCCGAGCCGATCGGCGATGAAGTCGCCGGACCTGGACAGCAGCTCCGTCATCTCGACCGGGCTGCTGTTGGCGGCGTTCATGGCCGCCTGGACCGATGGCGTCAGCGTCGAGCCGCCTAGCTCAGTGGCAACACCCCATGCGTTGATGACTGGTCGCACGCCTAGTTTCTTGTACACGTCGGTGCCGGTCATTGGCGTCTCCTCCTAAGAGCTTCTAGGCCCGAAACTTGAATGCGTAGAGGTCTGCGTCCTTGATGGCGAAGCGCAGCCTGACAGGGTTGCCCGACAGTTGCTCCAGGCTTGGAGCTCCGGCCCACGTCACCGTCCCTTCGATCTCGTCGCCGAACTGAGCAGGACAGTCGTCCATGGTGAAGCCCGGCATCGGGTGTCCCTGGGCGTCCTGGACCTCGACCCTCACCGAACCGACCGCGGATGTCGAGTAGTTGAGTTCCAGCTCTCGTCCGGCGAAGGTGAGGGGCCGTGTGGTGAACTCGCCACCGGCATATACCGCGTTGACCGACACAAAACCGTCGGTTCGCAGGCCGTAACGAACGATATGACAATCGGGCTCTTGTTTGTGCTCCATGCCGTACAGCGACATCTCCTCGGGCGATGTCTGGAGGATGCCGACCTCCATGTAGATGCCGCGCTCGTGCCAGTTTTCCTTGTCCAGGCCCGGTCGCACGAAGGCCTCCATGAAGGTCCGGTCGAAATCGAGGCCGTCTCGGCTAGACATAAAGACGATGTCGCTGACGCCGTTCAGACCCCACTCGGGATCCGGCGTGCGGTCCGGCACGAACCGCGAGGGGAACATCAGGTACGTTCCAGGCGCACGTTCGTACCGAACGCAGGAGTTAGTGTATAGGTGCTCGTATGGGGTGTCGCCGGCCGTGATCGGAACCAGGGGAGTCCAGTTGCGGAAGTCCGGGGAGGTGGCCCTTCGGATCCACCGGTATCCACCGGCGAAGGAGCCTCCAGATCCCGCTATGCCCCTGGTGTAGACCACGTACTCGTTCCGCCACGCATCCCAAAATGGATTGTTGTGCGTGTCAAAAGGCGGGTCGGCGATGATTGGCTCTTCCCTGATTAGGCTCCATCTGATGCCGTCCGCCGATTTCAAGGCCATCAGCCCGTCGTGATCCATGGTGGTCTGGACACCCTGTAACACGACGGCCTTGTACCTCTCGTCGTCCGGCGCCTCCGGGTTCCCATCCTTGAAAGCGGCGAAGTTGATGCCAGGCCTAGACCAGATCAGGTTGTTGTGCTTTGAACCCTGGAACTCTACGAGTCCGAGGTCCGGTTTTATCCAGTGGATCCCGTCGTCGCTCTCGGCATAGGCCGTGAGGGCGTCGTAGTCGCTGCCCTTTTCGTCCTTTCCGTGAGGGTCGCAGCGATACCACATCCTGTACTTGTCACCGTCGCGTATCACCACCGAGTAGTAGACCCCTCCGCCCTCCCAGGGCCGATCGGAGTGGATGGCGACCTCGCGTTTCACTGGGCGATGCAACTCCCTTGAGACGCCTCGAGCCGTGTCGGTCCAGAAATCGTTCACGAAGAGTTGTCGGTCCGTACCGATCTGTGTGGGGGCATAGTCACCCCTCCGATTCGCGCCTGAACTCATTTGGCCCCCATTCACGGGTATCGTCGAGCACCCATCAACCGATTCCAGGACGAACGTGCATCTGGGGGGGAGTATAACGTAGCGAGGCACGGAGGGGGATAGGACTCGCGTCTACATCGGTGGCAGGTGAGGTGCTCGAAGCTTACTGCGGCCTCGTTGGCTGTCACTCGTTTTCGTACAAGGAAACATGGCTGCACTGGTGCTAGCCTCCAATTTTGGCGTACTCTAGGCCCTATCCAACTGACTGAATGGCGTGAACCGTTGTTTCGATGCAGCATCGTATATGCCGGAGGACGACCCTGGATGAGAGGCGTGGAATGAAGGTCTTGATCACCTCGAACGCGGTCCTCAGCGAGGTTGCGGGGCTGTGCTTGGGAATACTTTTGTTGTCTCTCCTGGTTGGATGTGGTGGGACGGATGCTGATCCAACCGGAACACCAGTTGTCGCTGCTTCACCGACAACCGTAGTTCAAGAAACTCCCTCGCCCAAACCTCCTCCGGCGACAGTTGACCCGTCGGCCTCGCCAGGTCCAGTAGCCACGCCTGTCGCGGCATTCACCATGCAATCGTATCCGTTACCGACGGGGTCACGCCCCCACGATGTGGTGCCTGCGCTTGATGGGGGGGTCTGGTACACAGTGTAGATCTCA
>CAUZNX010000293.1:0-3275 GCA_963580905.1 Dehalococcoidia bacterium
CGTGGGTTCACCGCCAGCACAATATATCCGGCCGCGGCGAGCACCTGATGCACACCATCGAAGGCGTCCCGGAACCGGCCGTGCGGACCTCCATGGATATCCACGACCACCGGGTATTTTTTGTGCGGTTGCATTTCGGGGGGCAGCAGCAGGCGTGATTCGATCTCAACGCCGTCACGGTGGATTGTGAATTTCTCCATTGTGGCGACAGCGTGGTTTGCGAAGTAACCTGCGTTATCGTCGGCAAACATCGACGCCCGGCCAGAGGAGAGGTCGACGTGACACAGCGCCCCAGAGGACTGCGGTGTCACCACAACACAGACCGCGCTGCTCGCAGTCGCGTCCAACGACAGAGCGGTCCACTCCGCACCGCCTCCGGCTACCACGGTGAGCGGACCACCGGCAGCTGGAACACGACACAGGAAGCCTTCGCCACGGTGTTCGCCCAGGAAGACAACGTCGCCTTCGACGGTCCATTTTAGGTCGGGGGCAGGCAGGACCGGCGTGTACGCGCCATCCGTCAGCCTCACGGGGGGCTGTCCGGGCTCGACGACGAATAGCCACCCCTGTCGCGGGTCACCCAGGTCGTCGATGTCCGTACCGGCCACTGCCAGGCGCTTGCCATCGGGAGACCAAGCGATTGCGCCGCCCAAAGAGCCTTGGCTGTAGCAATGGACGCCCTGGGACCAATCTACGGCCTCGCCGCCATCCGCCGACACCACGTAAACCTCGGCAAACCAGGACCTATCCCGTGCCTCGCTCCGATCCGATATAAACGCGATCCGGTCACCCTCTGGAGACCACACCGGGTTCGCGCAGTCCGCATCTCCGTCGGTGATCTGACGACTCTTGCCGCTCTCCACATCCGCCACAAACAGGTGGTAGAAGGCATCGCCCCTCCAGCCCTTGCCGTCGATGCGATACCGTATACGCCGCGCAACTCTTACATCCTCACTCTGTTCGCTGGGTTTCACGTCTGAGATGTACGCAATGCGTCCGGAATCCGGAGACCAGGCGTAGTCCCCTGCCCCTCCAGGAACGCAGGTAAGCTGCCGCGCCTCGCCGCCATCGACCGGCATAACCCATAGTTGCTTACGTGCGGCGCTATCCTTGCGCACAAAGGCCAGCCACTTCCCATCCGGCGAGAATCGCGGTTCGGAATCCGCACGGCCATGCGTGAATACCCTTGTCTCTCCCTCCGGGTCAGAGGCGAGCATGATCCAAGACAGCACCGTCATCGATTCGCGATCTATTTGTGACCTGACGTAGGCCACAAGTGCGCCGTCCGGCGACATGGAGGGCTGCGTGTCCGCGCTCAACTCATAGATATGGTCAGGCCCTATCGGCTTTTGCAAGTTGTTGTTCCTCCGGTGAAATCGTGGGTATCTACTACAGGGTCATGCCCGGCGGGCGCTCCTCGTGCCATCGGGTCAAACCCTGATAGGCGTGTGCCACAGATAGCAATGCGTTCTCCGAGTATGCATTACCCAGAAACTCGATAGAGGTGGGCAGGCCAGCCTCCGAGAACCCGGTCGGGACAGACACGGCCGGCAGCCCAAGCGCGTTGCCGATCGCCCCATCGATATCGGTCCGCCCCTGCGACCACCCGCGTTCCAAATCTACGTCAATTGGGAGCGCCACGCTCTGGGTTGTCGGTACCATCAGTGCGTCATAGGGCCTCAGCAAACAATCGATGTCTCTGGCAATCTGCCCTCTAACACGTAGTGCCTTCAGATAGTCTTTCGCCAAAACGGCCGCCTTGGAAAAGTGGCCTAGGCGGCTTCCAGGGTTCGTGAGGCCGGCTATAACGCCGTTCTGAGCCAGCCCCTCCAGGGCCTCGGCCGACTCACCAAGAAATATGGTCATGGCTACCGCTTCGTACGGATAGTCTGGCAGCGTGACCTCGTCGATGTCGGCCACCTGCGCCAGGTGTTGAACGGCACGATCGAAATTCTTTTGTACGTCGTAGTCCGCATCGTCTGTCGCACCCTTGCGAACGGCTAGTTTGAAGCGATCCCTACTGTTGACCTCGTAGCGGTATTTTCTGTCAGCCGCCGTCCGGTCAAGGGCGTCCGGACCCGCGATTGCCTCAAGGACCAGCCCGCAATCGTCAGCGGTCAGCCCCAGGGGGCCAAGCTTGTCCAGGGTCCACGACAGCGCCATCGCGCCGTATCGGCTTACCCTGCCGTATGTCGGACGGAGCCCGGCAACCCCGCAGAACGAGGCCGGCATCAGGATCGAGCCCCATGTCTCGGAGCCAATCGCGAAAGGAACCAGCCCGGCGGCCACACCGGCACCTGAACCACTGGACGAGCCGCCCGTCCAGGTCCCCGTATCCCAGGGATTCAGGCCAGGTCCGGTAAATGCGGCATTTGTATTCGAGTACCCCAGACCGCCCGCTAGCTCGACCATTGCCATTTTGGCGACGAGGACGGCTCCCGCCTCCTCCAGCTTTTGCACCACCGTGGCGTCGTAATCAAAGGTCTGGTCACGGAGCGGCGCGGCGCCCCAGGTAGTCGGGATCCCGCCACTGGTCGCCAGCAGGTCCTTCGCCCCATATGGGATGCCGTGCAGCGGCCCCCTGTACTTCCCTGACGCGATTTCTGCCTCTGCACGATGCGCCTGCTCCATAGCCCACTCTCGTGTAATGGTCACCACGGCGTTGTAGGCGGATCCGTGGGTCTCCAGCCTCCCGAGAAAATATTCGGCAAGTTCCACTGGAGAGATCTGCCGCGTGCGGACTCGCTCTCCCAACTCGCGAACACTCACGAAACCCGGAGATGCCGTGTCCATCACTACCCCTCACTCGATTCTGGCACAAACACCGAGAACGGCTCGGCAACTAGGTCCAATTCAACCGAGTCCAGCGCGGCAACAGACCGCATCGCCGTCTCTACTCGATTGCGTACGGTCCCCAAGTCGCCGGGGTCTATCAATGGCCCATACAGCGCTTTCACCATCTCGAACCGCGATTCGACCTCACGAGCGTCGATTCCCGAGTCACTCATGAACTGCTCCTGTTCCATTCCGTCGCCGGGAAAAAGGACTACTCTGCCTCGAACATCTCGACTAGTCGAGGTTTTACGACCTTGCCCATCACGTTGGTCGGCAGTGCGTCCAGCGTGATGACTCGCTGCGGCAGCTTATAGGGGGCGAGCCGGCCCCGCGCAAATTCACGCAATGAGTCCCGTGTTACCTGTGCGCCGTCCTTTGCAATCACCGCCGCAGACACGGCTTTACCCCACTTGGGGTCTTTTATCCCAACGACGGCGCAT
>CAUZNX010000294.1:0-3253 GCA_963580905.1 Dehalococcoidia bacterium
TTCATCGACTGCATCAGAGAGGACCGCGAGCCGCTGACCTCGGGACGTCGCGCCGTCGAGATAATGGAATTCATCCAGGGGGTCATGGACGCGGCTGGAACAACGACGACGTCGTTTGCGCCGGATGCAGGCGATGGGTGGATAACGTGGTGCGGCTGCGGAGACAAGATCGTGCCTGGACTGGCCTCGTGCCCGAATTGCGGCGCGGAGTGGGAAGGCTGGTCCATGCCAGTCGAGCAGGTCCGCAGGGCCTGACGAGGCACGGCCTCTTTTGGACGGGAGCCCGTGGTTCGACAGGCTCACCATGAGCGGACCAATCAACTCTCACCGCTAGTCATGAACAAGGAGCGTCCGTGATGCCAAGCTACGAAGTAGATATGCGGCTCAACGTCAAGGTGCCCATGCGGGACGGGGTCGAGCTGTCTGCCGACCTGTATCTGCCGCGAGGATCGGGCACATTCCCGACGGTCCTGATGCGCACGCCGTACAGCAACAACATGGACGTGGCCATCGAGAGGGCCCGCGTACTTGCTAATGATGGTTACGCATGTGTGATCCAGGATATACGGGGACGGTGGGACTCTGACGGCGACTACTACCCCTTCCACCCCGATGTTGATGATGGCTTCGACACCCAGGAGTGGGTCGGCCAGCAGGACTGGAGCAACGGCAAGATCGGCATGGCCGGCGGCTCCTACCTCGGGCTGGTCCAGTGGCTCAGCGCACCGCTGCGCAGCCAGTACCTGACGTGCCTTGCCCCACGGGTGATCTGCGGCGATTTCTACCACGGTCTTGTCTATCCAGGTGGTGCACTCCAACTCAACGTTGTGATGACCTGGGGTATGCGTACCAATGGCCGTACGGGCCAGAGCATCGACTACCACGACTGGACCAATGCATTCCGGGCGCTTCCGGTGGGAGATGTAGACCTGTCGGCAGGCCGGTCTCTGGGCTTCTTCAAGGACTGGATCGAGCACCCGACATACGACGACTACTGGAACGCCATCGATGTCGAAGACAAGTGGGATGAGATAGATGTCCCGGCGTTCAGCATGGGCGGCTGGTTCGACCTGTATTCGGCAGATGCATTCACCAACTTCAACGGTATTCGGGAAAATGGTCGTACCCTGGAAGCTCGCCAGAGCCGGCTGATCGTCGGACCGTGGCCCCATGCCCTCAGCACCTCGTCCAAGACCGGTGATGTCGACTTCGGCGCGGGGTCGCTGGCGGACCTGGACGGGGAGGAGACGCGCTGGTTCGACTATTGGCTCAAGGGCATCGACAACGGGATCGTGGACGAGCCCCCGCTGCGGCTCTTCATCATGGGCATCAACGAGTGGCGTGACGAGCACGAGTGGCCTCTGGCGCGAACCGAATGGCAGCGGTGGAACCTGCACTCCGATGGCGACGCCAATAGCGTACGGGGTGGCGGACGGCTCTCCATCGAAGCACCTGCGGACGAGCAGGAAGACCAGTTCGTCTATGACCCCGAGTTCCCAGTTCAGACGGTTGGCGGCAACAACTGCTGTTCCCCCGACATCGTGCCCTGGGGGCCTTATGACCAGCGGGCGGTGGAGATGCGCTCTGACGTGCTGGTTTACACGTCCGATCCGTTCGAGGAGGACATGGAGGTGACGGGACCGATCAAGGTGGTTTTATATGCCGCCACGGACGGCCCGGACACGGACTGGACGGCGAAGCTGGTGGACGTGTCTCCAACGGGATATGCCATGAACTTGTGTGACGGCATCTTTCGTGCACGGTATCGCGAGAGCAGGTCTGAGGCACGGCTCCTGGAGCCAAACCGCGTCTACGAGTACGAGATCGACGTGGCGGTTACCGGCAACGTATTCCAGAAGGGCCACTCGGTTCGCATCGAGATATCGTCGTCTAACTTCCCTCGCTTCGACCGCAATCTGAACACGGGCAAGGACTACGGAAAGGACGGCGAAATGCGAGTAGCCAACCAGACTGTCTACCACTCACGCGAGTACCCGTCCCATGTGCTGCTGCCGGTGATCCCACACGCTCCCTAGTTGTGGAGCGAAGCCATGGGTTTGATGACATGCCAACTTCAGCGGTGACCACGATATTCCTGGACGATGGCGGGGTGATGAATGACAACACCCTGAGGGGGCCAGAGTGGCAGCGCCATGTTGGCGAATATCTCTCGCCAAGGCTAGGGGGAAGTCTTCAGGCCTGGGGCAACGCCAACCTGGTCATTGCCACACGGGAGTTCAAGCGGTACAAGAACCACAATTGGGTCCGGGCGAGCTAGACTTCCTGGCGTTTCGAGCGCAGTCCGATAGGGACTGGCTCGTAGGGATGACCGAGATGGTTGGTGTAGAAGCGCCTGAAGGAGACGCGTGCCTGAGACTCGCCCGCGAAGCCTATGGATTCGTAACAAGGCATGTACGCTCGGCCTTCCCGGGGGCTGTTGACGCGATACGGCAACTACACACTACAGGTTACCCGCTGTACACAGCCTCTGGAGAGGACTCTGACCACCTCGACGGTTACCTCCAAGGGATGGGGGTCCGAGACCTCTTTCGGACTCTCTACGGCCCGGATCTCGTGAACACCGCGAAAGAGGCGCCGGGATACCACTCACGCATATTCGAAGACGCCGGGGTCGAGCCCGGTGAGGCTGTTGTTGTGGACGACTCACCTCTCGTAATAGCGTGGGCACGGGAGGCTGGCGCGATGGGAGTGCTCGTGTCGGCCCAGGGTACGGGCCCTGTGATTCCAAGCCTGGCTGTTCTGCCTGTGTTTCTGGCCTCGCTCTGAGTGTGACCATATCTGGATAGTCGAAGGGGTGGCGATATTCTCACAGTGTTTGGCTCGGTGGCCGTTAGCATCATGTTCCTGTCCTACTGGCTGGAGCCTCGCTCCAGGTGGTATGTACTGGTGTTCGCGGTAGCTAGCGCGATGACTGCGCTATATAGCGGACTGGCGCATGTGTACCCGATCATGGTGGTCGAGGGCCTGTGGGCGGCGGTGGCGTTGCGGCGCTTTATGACGCGCTCCAGGGCTGAAAGTGTAGGCGTCGTGGTGGGCTCCGGGTAACACCTATTTTCATTGACGGTAAATGGGTCTTGTGCTAATCTGGGAAAAATTTCACGAACGAGATAACGATAGTGCGAGCAGTGTTGGCGAAAGCATTTGGTGGCGGCAATAGCGGGGGCAATACTGCCTTCCGGATTGTGATAGTGGCGGCTATTATCGCTGCAGTGGGTCAGGTCGCCCTCGGTGG
>CAUZNX010000295.1:0-3245 GCA_963580905.1 Dehalococcoidia bacterium
GCCGGCCTTGTCACACCCCTGGTGGACGGTGGATTCTTCGGGAGCTCTGTAATTGGTGGCAGGGTGACCTCCCTTGTGGCGCTGTTGGTGTCCTTTGGCGGATATGGCCTGACCCTTACACACCTGCACCTGATCCCCCTCGGCGACGCCGACACGCCCGCTGCGGACATGGGGCGAAGGCGCGTTCTGCGTCAGGGGGCGTTCCTCGCGCTCCTGGCCGTGGCCGGGGCGTACTCTGGCCGGGCCATCATCCAGGGCTTCGGCTCCATCAGCCCTGCCCGGGTTTTTAACCGCTCCGGAGAAATGCCCGCCGAGGTCACCCCGAACGAAGAGTTCTATGAAGTCTCAAAGAACATAGTCAACCCCAAGGTCGACGTCACCGGGTGGACCCTCGAGATCGACGGCGAGGTTGGGAATCCCTTCGCGATAGACTACGAAGAGCTTCAATCGCTGCCGTGGGTCGAGGAGTACGCAACCCTGACTTGCATCAGTAACCTGGTCGGCGGTGGGCTGATCAGCAACGCGCTGTGGCGCGGCGTGCCCCTCAAGGATTTTCTGGAGCGCGCGCGGCTACCAGAGTCGACCGAGCGCCTCGCATTCCATGCAGCCGATGGCTACGTTGACAGCATCCCCATGGAGTATGCGCTGCGCGACCAGACGATCATTGCGTACATGATGAACGGTGTGCCGCTCTCCGACGGCCACGGGTTTCCGGCCCGCATCATCGTGCCCGGCCTGTACGGCATGGAGAACGTCAAATGGCTCACCAGGATTACGCCGGTGACCGCCGACTTCTTGGGCTACTGGCAGGTCCGCGGGTGGGACGGCACGGCTGTAATCAAAACGATGTCGCGCGTCGACATCCCCCGGCGCAACGCTGGCCTGCTCCTTGAGGAGACATTTCTGGGCGGCGTGGCCTTCGCTGGCGACCGTGGAGTGCAGCACGTCGAAGTCAGCACCGATGGGGGCGAGACGTGGCAGCTCGCCGACATGAGCGACCCCTTGTCCCAGTTCTCCTGGGTGCTCTGGACCACACATTGGACCCCAATGTCCACCGGGCCTTTTGAGGTCGCGGTCAGGGCCACCGACGGTCGCGGCGACGTCCAGACGTCCGTCGTGCGCGGCAACGTCCCGAGCGGTGCTACGGGATACCACAAAGTCCCTGTACTGGTGTCGTAGTCTCAGGCAACTTTGGGTTCGGTGGAGGTTACTTGCTGGTGTCGTGACACCGTCCGGTTCTGGTACAATCGCCCCCAGAACAGCCACCGGATTTACCCCTGACAGACCACACCTCTGCGTCCGAATCAACTATATCTAAAGAATCAGCTGCCGCACCGGCGCTGACGCTCTTCGAGCACGGCGTCTCGCCCCTCGAAGATACGTGGATTGCGCTTGACCTAGAAACAACCGGGCTTTCGCCGGAGAGCGACGAGATTATCGAGATTGGCGCCGTCAAGTTTATGGGCGCCGAGACCGTTGATACCTTCAAGGCCTTCGTTAACCCCAACCGCAGCCTGTCCCCCTTCATCAAGCGCCTCACGAACATTTCCCAGGAGGACGTCGACGCCGCGCCCCCGTTCTCGCGGGTAGCAGGCGAGTTGATGGCATTCCTCAGTGACGCGCCGATAGTAGGGCACAACGTCGCTTTCGACCTAGGATTCCTCACCGCGAAGGGCCTTCGCCTGTCCAACCCGCGATCAGATACCTTCGACCTGGCATACGTCATGCTGCCGGATTGCCCGGACTACACGCTATCGGGGCTCGCGGCCCAGCTCGGGGCCTCCCACGACAGCCCTCACAGGGCCCTGGACGACGCCATAGCCACCAGGGACGTGTTCGTGGCACTGGCAGGCATGGCGGCTGAGCTTGATGTCTACACACTGGCGGAGATGGACCGCCTCGCGACCCGTTCCGGCTGGGTGCTGTCGTACCTGCTGCGCCGCTTGGAGGCGTACAAAATAGCCTCGGGTGGATCGGCGGCTGCGTCCCCGGACGGCCCCAGCATGACGGGATTGGACCTCGCCATGTTGCGTGGGCGTCTGAAGCATCGTAAAGCGCTGCGCCCCAACAAACATGTCGAGATCGTCGACCCCGATCTTGTCGAGTCGTTGCTAAGTGCCGACGGCCTATTAGGGGAGGCGATGCCGAGCTTCGAGGAACGCCCCGAGCAATTGGCAATGGCCAGGGCAGTAGCCGACGCCATCAGCGCCGGTGATCGCCTGGTGGTTGAGGCCGGCACCGGCGTCGGAAAGTCTCTCGCGTATCTGCTTCCCGCAGCCCTGTATGCGATCAAGAACAACGCCAGAGTAGTGGTGTCCACCAACACCATAAACCTGCAGGAGCAGCTCATCTCGAAGGACGTCCCTGCGCTGGTCGAGGCCTTATCGCAGCTAGACGGCGTGGACGTGGATGACTTCAAGTATACGGTCCTCAAGGGCAGATCTAACTACCTGTGCCTCAAGCGCTGGTCGCTACTGCGCGGTGCAGACAACGTTAGTATCGACGAGGCTCGGCTGCTCTCGAAAATCATGGTGTGGCTACGAGACTCCCCGTCGGGGGACCGTGCTGAGATCAACCTGTCCAATCGCAGGGCGGCCGGGCCGTGGAACAGAATATCTGCTCAGGGCGCTGCTGATTGCGGCGGGCTCAATGGCGTCTGCTTCTTGAGGGCCGCCCGCGACCGGGCCGCCGGAGCGCACCTCGTGATTGTGAATCATGCGCTGCTGATTTCCGACCTGGCCGCCGGCCGCGCCCTCATTCCGGACTACGATGTCCTGATCGTCGACGAGGCACAGCACCTGGAAGAGGTAGCCACCAGTCACCTTGGCTTCGAGATAGGCCAGCCTGGGATCGACGACCACCTGCAACTCCTGGGTGGAGATCGCGGTCTGCTCCGCAGGCTGGCAGCCGCCCTCCGCGCCTCCTCTACTGCGGAGACGAGGCGTGGCACAGTGGACGAGGTTTCGCTCCGCATATCAACAACGCTGCCGTCGGTCCGCGACGGCCTGGGCCGAGTGTTCTCGACCCTCGGGGGAATCCTTGACGACAACCCACAGGGAGACCCGGCCTTCGATCGCGAGGCCCGAGTCACGAGTGGCACCAGGAGCCAGCCTATATGGTCCGACCTGGAGATCCAATGGGAGACCGCCGACGTTGCCCTGGGGAAACTGCAGAACGACCTTTCAGCCCTGCTCACGTCCCTTGAAGGGCTGGACGATGCAGGCGTACTGAACTACGAGGCACTG
>CAUZNX010000296.1:0-3242 GCA_963580905.1 Dehalococcoidia bacterium
TTCCTGCATACGGGGAATGCAGAGGGGCCGAGCCCCTCTGCGGGGGGACTGGAGGGAACCCCCAGATATGTTTCTTACCCCCTTCCTGGCTAGGAAGGGGGCCAGGGGGATGGTCGAAAATGCCCCAAAGATCACCAGGAGGATCAAGATCGACGAGTTCATAGGCTACCGCAACGGCGTGTGGGTCCCCGTAAGTGAAATCCTACCGGTCCCCGGAGACCGAGGCCCGTCCATGGGCGACCAGGTCACCGAAATGGTGCGCACCTTCGACGGCAAGTCGTTCCGCATGCGCGACCACATCGACCGCCTCTACAAGTCCCTGAAATACACCCGCATCGACCCCGGCCTGACCGCCGACGAGCTGTACGAGGTCAGCGAGGAGGGCATCCGACGCAACGAGCACCTGCGACCCGCCGGGGGCGACATCAGCCTCTCCCACGTCGTATCACGCGGAGCCGGGGGGCCGAGGGCCTGGGGTGCCGGGCCACCCAACGTGTTCATCCGGTATAGCCCGATGAGCTACGGCATGTTCGGGGACAAATACGAGACCGGCATCAACGCCGCTATCCCGCGCACTCGTAGCTTCGATCCAGCCTCCCTGGATCCGAAGATAAAGCACCTGAGCCGGATGAATATGAGCATCGCCGAGCTAGAGGCCAACGACATCGACGCAGGCGCCTGGCCTATTCTCCTGGACTCCAACGGCCACCTGACAGAAGGCTCCGGGTACAACGTATTCATCGCAACTGACGGCGTCCTGCGCACTCCCACCGATCACGCCGCACTGGTGGGCATCTCGCGAATGATGGCGCTGGACCTGGCAGAGCAACTACAGATTCCAGCCACCGAGGAGAACCTGGAGCCCTACGACCTGTTCACGGCAGACGAGTGCTTCTTTTCGAGCACACCATTCTCACTCCTCCCGGTAACACGAGTGGACGGACGCGAGATAGGCGACGGCAAGCCAGGGCCGATGACACAGCAGCTACTAGCAGCATGGAGCGAGTCAGTAGGCATAGACATAGTAGGCCAAGCTGCCGCTGCTGCGCAGGCTACTTCGTAGGCGAGTGGGTGCGGGGCGTGGGTGTGCAGAGGGGCACAGCCCCTTTGCCGGGTGTGTGAGGGTGCCCCTCACACATACTCTTTTTTCTTTTTCTTTTAGAAAGGGAGGGAGCGACCCGGCCGAGATCCGCTGCTGAGCATTCTTGTGAACCCGAGGCTCGAACTCAATCGCCGGCGACCTCCCGACATAGAGCCTGCCGCCCCGCGTCAGAGCCCCAGCGCGACACCGTAGCCGCGTGGATCTGACCCTCCCCTGATGCCGCCTGCCGGGCCGTCGAGCACGATGGCCTGGACACGAGCCGCGGACGTCGGGTAGGCGCCGTAGGACGCCGAGTCCCGCCGCACCGCAAGGCCCGTCCCCGCCAGCTCGTCGCACACGCTCTGCGGAATTCTACCCTCCAGGTAAACAAAATCGCCCTGGCAGTCTATGCGGGGCGCAGACACTGCCTCTAGAGCCGTCATCCCGAAGTCCATCACGTTCAGTATCGTCTGTAGCACCGCACCGACGATGAACGTGCCGCCAGGCGCGCCCAGGACCATGAACGGCTCGCCGTCCCTGAACAGCAAACACGGCGACGACCCGGTGATCCGCATTTTTCCGGGGGCGATCGAGTTGGGCCCGCCAGGCATCGGGTCAAAGGCGATCATGTAGTTGTTCTGCAGGAACCCAAGCCCAGGCGTCACCACGCCCGAACAGAGCCCGTTGGTATGGGTCAGGCTGACACAGTTTCCTGAATCGTCGACCGCCGAGACATGGGTCGTCCCTCCATTGCGGCCCGACCGGTCGAAGCCAACTGCAAAGGGTTCACCGCTGTCGATCCGGTCACGCCACGACGCCGCATGTCCCTTTGATACCAGCATATCGGTCGGCACATCCACGAACGCCGGGTCTCCAGCATAGCTCGCACGGTCCGCGAACCCCGCCTTAAGAGCCTGCGACAGCACACGCAGATACTCGGCAGAGTTGTGGCCCATTCCGGCCAGGTCATACCCCTCCAGCACGTTGAGCATCTCAATCAGAGTCGGCCCGCCTGCGGGCGCCGGCACAGTGGACACCCCGTAACCCCGGTACGTTCCACGCAGTGGCTCTTGCGCCTTGGGCCTGTATTCCGCAAGGTCCGTGGCTGTGATCGACCCTCCATTCGCGCCCCAGTCTCCCACCAGTTGCGAAGCTATCTCGCCACAGTAGAACACGTCCGGTCCGCCAGTCGCGATGGCCTCCAGAGAATCCGCCAGGTCCCCGTTCACCAGGAGGTCGCCTCCCGATAGGGTCTTGCCGCCCTTCGTGTAGATTGCCGCCGAATCTGGTGTGTTTGTGAACCGGGCCAGGGCATCGGGACGACCCTCCGGATATACCACCCGCCACTCATCGGCCAACTCCTGTGGAACGACATACCCTTCACGGGCCAGCGCTATGGCCGGACGCAGGACACGTTCCCAGTCGATCGTGCCCCATCGGGACAGCGCCTCATGCAGTCCGGCGACCGCCCCCGGCACGCCTATAGACTGGTAGCCGAGCTCGTTGACGTCGCCCCTGAGGATGTACCCACCACCGTCCGGGCTCGCCCCCAGGACATCGTCGACCCACATGTCCGGTGTGGCCCGAGATCCGGCACGGGCACAAAAGTCCAGGTATATGTCCTCACGAGAACCCGCCATATACACCGTCATCCAGCCGAGCCCGCCGATGCCGCAGTTGAGCGGATCGGTCACCCCCTGAACGAATGCAGCCGCCACCGCCGCGTCAATCGCGTTGCCCCCAGCCCTCAGGACCTCAATCCCCACCTCGGCGGCCCGAGGCTGCGGCGTCACTACCATGCCTTTCAATGCTGTCGCTCCTTTTTCATACCGTCCCCTCGCCGAATATCAGAATGATAGACTACTTTAACAACCTGACACGACCGCGATGTGCTGAGATTGCAGACCCCGACGCGGGACCTGAATCACACCCGACGGGCGTACTGCCCCGAGCACGGGTGATCGGGTGTCCCTGCAATATCATTCAGCCCCTTCTCTGGTCAGAACGGGGTGTGCAGAGGGGCCGTGCCCCTCTGCCGGGTGTGCGAGGGTGTCCCTCACATTTAGTTCTTAAATTTCTTTTTGGGCGGGGACACAACTACCCCACAGAACCAAGCGAGGCACACCATGGACCTGGAACTCACAAACAAAACAGCAATCGT
>CAUZNX010000297.1:0-3242 GCA_963580905.1 Dehalococcoidia bacterium
CGTCAATCAAAACGGTGAGGTCCAGGCAGGACAGTTTACCATCTACGTCGTCGCAACCATCGACGAAGGCATAGAGGTGCTGACAGGGGTGCCTGCAGGCGAGCTTCAGGAAGACGGAACATACCCAGAAGGCACGATCCACCACCTGGTCGAAGAGAGGCTGGAGGAGATGGCGAAACGAACGCGAGACTTCGGCAAGGACAAGAACGCAGGAGACTAGGTAGAGGACTCCGAGGACGAAAAAGGAGACTCGACCAAATAGCCCTAAGGCATCAGCCGGTCGATGTTGATAGCCTCGTTGTCACGGGTGGCCCGAACCCTCAAGGCTTCGCCTACCATGAGCATATCGTAGGTCAGCCAATCCACCTGGATGATCTCGCCTGCCACGAGAATGAAGTAGGTCCCGTCGGGCCGCGCCTCTTTCGACGTCAGGCTGCCCTCAAACCGCCGGTACGGGGGCACCGCATAAAGCACCCACGCCGTAATGTATCTTATAAACCGCCCGAGCCACTTTCCGATCGCCAAGGGGCTCATTTGTGCCGTACATCTCGAAATGGGCGCTTGCTTGACCAGCAACGCGAACTCCTCGTCCAATGTAAAGCCGCGTCTCGGCCCATAGATCACGCCTCTTGCCGCGCCGTCTGAGCTTGCACTTCATATCAAATATACCCTCAGCCCCTACATGATTCAACACACCTTGGGGCCTCCGTTCACGCATTTTGGCGCACCGGCGGCGAAACCCACAGGCGACGCACACATGGTGGCAAAGGTGCGGGTTGTGACCCATTAGGGCGTAGGGGCGAGTCTGTGACCCGCCCTCTTGAATGCCCTGCGACTACAGCAACGACTTCAGCGCAGCCTCGACCTCGGTGTAGGTCCCGAAACCCTCGAACCTCGCCGTCACAACTCCCTCGGAGTCAACTACGAACGTCCACTCGATGCTGGGTAAACGCCACTCTATGACCGCCGAAGACAGCTCCGAATTGGCCAAATCGCCCTGGATCGCCTCCGGGTTGTCATAGAAATCTACGTGTACGAAGTTAGCCTGGCCCTTGTACTCGTCCTTGAGTTGCTGCAGCACCTCAACCTGGGGACCGCAGACCGCGTTGGTACAGAAAGCCGGGCTGGCGAATACGATCACAGTCGGGATGCCGCTCCCAACCGCATCCGCGATAGTTAGCTGGTACAGGTCCTCGTCTTGAAGGGAACCGGTCGTCAGCTCCGACAGCGAGTCCACATCGTCGGCGGTCTTGCTGATGCTCTTGACCGCAGCATTGCCGACATCTGGAGCATCCGTCGTCTCCCCGACCTCAAAGAACAGATCGGCGCTACTCGCCGCCCCCTCGTCGCCGTCGACCTCGATCGTGACGCCCCACCGGCCTGCCCTGTCGAAGGCCAGTTCCGTCGCGTACAGCCCACGATTGCCATATGGCCAGGGCTGGTACTCCGCGACAACAGACTCCTGGTTTTCGCCTGGAGTCCCATCTATCGGCGAATAACGCGAGACCACCTTCGCTGTCGGCCCCGTGACAAACCCCTTGGACGATGTGAGCACGAACCCGAACCGGTTGCTTCCAACCCCCAGGTCGCCTGTACCCAGGATCGCCTGCAGCCCATCAGCAGACCGTGGGCCGTACACCAGCGGCTCCCTGTCGGGCCGCATAGCCTCTTCGGGAGCCGTCTGGGAGCTCGCCGACGATTGAGACGATGTGTCGGACGCCGTAGACCCAGCGTCCGCATCTTCGCCCGCCGAACACGCCGCCGCCACGATCAGCATCGCCGTCGCAATTAGCACATAGAGCCGCATCCTCATCATCCCCACCTACTCCCCGTCTTCCGGCTCCAGGTATGAACCGAATGTATATGCGAACAGAGAAAACTTGTCAGAGTTCGAGCTGAGCGTCAGATTGTGAGGCCCGAATTCCGGTAGCTGCACCAGGTGGTACAGGGCGGACTTGTCGACCAATATGTAACTGTTGCCCTCGTCATCAAATCGGATATCGGCCCCGGCCTGCGACGGATCAAGAGGCCCGCCGTCCATCGTGACGCGAACCTCGTAGGTCTCCCCGTCCTCCACAGACACAACGACATTTGCCTCGATAGCTGCAAACGCGATACCGACGTAGTCCTCGTAATTTTCAGTCTCGCGAGCGTGAATCACCTCTTCGAAACCGTTCACCCACAATCCTTCCAGGTAGAGGAAGTGGTTAACGTAGTCACCGGGGTCAGAATAGTCGATCTCCTGGTTTGGCGACTCGTAGAACTCCTGGTGCCTCACGTACGGCGCGGTGTTCCCCCCGGCCAGTGCGTTATAGTTGCGATTGAACCCCGCATACAGCTCTCTGGTCTGATTTTCATACGGGTCAGAGGACGCACGAGCCTGCTGATCTGAGTACCGCTCGAACTCATCGGAGACTGCAATGGACGCCATCGAAGCCCCGGCCTCAGCCAAAAGCTCCTGTATCTTCTCCTCGGTCTCGGCGTAGGAGCCCTCGCCGAAATGCGTGTACCGGATGTAGCCATCCTTATCGATTAGATACTTGGCCGGCCAGAACTGGTTCTTGAACGCACGCCACGTGTCGTGGTCGTTGTCCTGCGCAATCGGCCACCCAAGGTCGTTGTCCAGTGCCGCCTGCACGACGTTCTCGCGTATCTTTTCGAATTCGAACTCAGGAGCGTGCACTCCTAGTATGACCAGCCCCTGGTCCGCGTACTTCTCGTGCCAGCTACGCAGTGCCGGGAACGTTCGGATGCAGTTGATGCACGTGTACGTCCAGAAATCGACCAGGACGACATTGCCTCGCTGCTCTTCGAGGGTAAAGGGTTCGGAGTTGATCCAGCCCTTCAGCCCGACCAACTCGGCAGCCAGAATATCGTCCGGAGAACGCCCCGCCAGCAGGGCATCGGTGACGGGCTGGCTCTCCTCTGCGGAGTCGCTCTGCGTTGCCACCTCTGTCGGAGTCGCAGTCTCGGAGGGTACATCGGTGGGAAAAGGTTGCGTCCCTGTAGACGGCTCGCTCGTCGGTCGCGGAGGCGAAAGCGTCGGACGCGCACTCACAACATCCGTGGATTCTTGATCTGACGCAGGATCAGTGCTGTCTCCACATGCGACCGCAGCGAGACTAGCGAGCATCGCCAACAGCACAAGACCTACGGCAAACCTGTTTGACTTAATCATGAACACTCCTCTGGCCTGGGGGCTGATGGCGTCCCGGTCTCTCGGCTGCCGGAGCCAAGTCTGG
>CAUZNX010000298.1:0-3234 GCA_963580905.1 Dehalococcoidia bacterium
GGCGCCGTCTCGGAATGGCGGCTCGATGAATATATGTTTGCCTGCATCCAACGACGCACTCGCCGCCTCGGTGCTACTCTCGGAGGGCAGGCCGATCATGACGGTATCGACAGCGGAGTCCCCGAGCAGGTCGTGGTAGTTGTCGTAGAGACGCACTGCGTCGCCCAATAGTGAGCGTCCGGCCAAGCGAGTGGGTTCGGTGCGTGCCGCGAGTGCGACTATCTCCACATCGTCGCGCTCACGGAGCGCCGGTACGTAGGCATTGGTGGCCCAGCCGCCAAAGCCTATCAGCCCGATTTTCAGCGTGGAGTGGGAACCTGGCATCAGTGGTTAGCGGGCCTTGCCATGTTTGGCCAGGGTCTCGTTCAGGCTACCGGAGCGGAAGCCCTCCATGTCCAGGGTCACATACGCGTAGCCGATGGACCGGAAGTGCTCAGAAATCGCGGACCGCACGTCGTCTTGCACCAGCAGTGCCAGGTCCGAGGGCTCAACCTCGATCCTCGCCACGGAGCCGTGGTGGCGTACCCGTAGCTGTGCAATGCCCAGGCCATGCAGGAACTCCTCGGCCTTTGCAATTCTGCCCAGGGACTCGATGGTAACTGGGGTGCCGTACGGGATTCGGGACGAGAGACAGGCCTGGGCGGGTTTGTCCCAGGTGGGCAGGCCCATGCCGTGCGACATCTCCCTGATTTCGTCCTTAGTGAGCCCGGCCTCGACCAGAGGGGCTCGTACCCCGTGTCGTTTGGCGGCGCCCAGACCCGGTCGGAAGTCCCCCAGGTCGTCTACGTTCGCCCCGTTGGCGACGAAAGCGTAGCCCTCATCACTGGCGAGCCCGGTCATCGTCGTGTATAGCTCGTCTTTGCAGAAGTAGCAGCGATTGGAGTCGTTGGCTTTATAGTCCTCGCGCTCGACCTCAAGTGTTTGGATCACTCTATGGTTCAGGCCCAGCCTCTTGGCCACCGCCTTGGCGTCCTTTAACTCGGAGGGCGCAAGACTTGGGGACTGAGCCGTCACTGCCAGTGCGCGAGGCCCCAGCACCCGGTTGGCCTCGGCGGCCAGATAGGTACTATCGACCCCTCCTGAATAGGCGACGAGGACCGACCCCATGTCCCTCAGGGCAGATTCGAGGGCGGTGCGTTTGCCACCAACGACGTCTGTTGAAGTACTCATATTCGTAGGCGGAATCATACCACGAACGCCTGGGTGCGGATGGCGGCTTTACGCGGCCCGTGGCCGCCTCCTATACTGCGAGGGGCGGGCCATGCCGCACTCGAACGCCAATTTAGATGTCTTCAGAGGTGCAAAAAATCGACGAGCCACGTCTTCGCAGGCTCCTGGACGAGGTCAAGGTCGGCCAGCTAACCACAGAGGCCGCCGTGGCCGAATTGCGCTCCATGCCCTTTAGCGACCTTGGGTTCGCCAAGGTGGACCATCACCGCGCGCTGCGGACGGGATTCCCGGAGGTCGTATTCGGCCAGGGCAAGACGCCCTCTCAGGTGGCGACCCTGGCTACGGAACTGCTGAAGGGTGGAGATACGCTGCTGGTGACGAGGACCTCGCCGGAGGCCTTCGAAGCAGTGACCGCCGAGGTACCCGACGCCATCTATGACGAAACGGCACGCACAATTGTCGTAGACCGTCGCTCGGATCACGATCAGATCGACGGGGTCGTGGTCGCCTCGGGTGGCACTTCGGACGCCCCGGTTGCCAGGGAGGCGGTCGTCACGGCAGAGCTCATGGGTTGCCGGGTGACCCAGCTTCTGGATGTCGGCGTGGCCGGGCTCCACAGGCTGCTGGACTCCCTGGACGTTCTCCAGGGCGCACGGGTCGTCGTCGCGGTAGCCGGGATGGAAGGCGCACTGCCCTCCGTAGTCGGCGGGCTGGTGGAAGCGCCGGTTATCGCCGTACCTACCAGCATCGGATACGGTGCCAGCTTCGGAGGCATGACAGCGCTACTGGCGATGCTCAATAGCTGCGCCCCCGGCGTGAGCGTGGTGAACATCGACAACGGCTTCGGTGCGGGCTACCTGGCTGCAATGATTGCCAGGACCGATTAGCCAAAAGCGATCGCGAGTCAGCTAAACTAGCCTTCGTCCCTCTGTTGCGGCAGCAACGTCGCCAGCATAGGAGATCTCTCATCCATGCCATACGAGTACACCATACGACCTGCACGTGTAGGGGATGTAGCCTTCCTACATCGCATGCTTTACGGGGCTGCTTATTGGCGTTCCGGGGACCGGAAGCCTCCCACGACAGAGATGCTTGCGGACGATCACCTTCTGCGCTATGTCTCTGGATGGGGACGAGCTGGCGATGTAGGAATGATCGCTGAAAACGAAAACACCCAGCCCCTTGGCGCTGCCTGGTTTCGTCTTTTATCCGCAGACAATCCTGGATATGGATTCATTGACGAGTCCATACCCGAGGTCAGCATCGCTGTACTGGGCGATTGCCGAGGCCAAGGCATAGGCACGGCGCTCCTCACAACTTTGCTGGAAGAGGCAGCGGGAGCCGGTTTCCAGGCGCTTTGCCTGAGCGTGTCCGCAGACAATCCAGCGCTCCACCTGTACGAGAAACTGGGTTTCGCAAAGGTGAAGTTAGTCGAAGGGTCCTGGACGATGATCTGTCGCATACGGGATTTAAACTGACCGTTTAGCGCCCCGTCCACCTCGTTGACACTCTGAACGCCCGTCAACTACCATTAAATCTGGCCGTGCTAGGCGGGGAGATAGCGGTGCCTTGTACTCGCAATCCGCTCTAGCGAGGCTGAATTCCTCCTTTGAGGTCTAACCCTCGAGGCCACTGCCCTTGGTCGGTGGTGTTGAGAGCCGGGTCCTACGCAGCGGAAACCTGTGAATCCCGTCAGGTCCGGAAGGAAGCAGCGGTAAACAGTGGCTTCCGGGTGCCGTAGGAGTGCCTGGCTTGAGCCATCCCCAAACGGTATGCTTTCGTGGGCGATCGAACCGGAGGTGCACGGCCAACTCCCGTTGAAACGGGGCAGTCGAAGCTTGCCGAGGTGCTGAAATACGAGGGGAGCCATCGTGCTATCGGGTCTACTTGGTACATGGCGGCTCCTCAGCTTCGAACTCCGGTCGCCCGACGGCGCAGCCAGCCTGCCCTTCGGTAGCGACCCCAACGGTATCCTGATTTACGATTCCCTCGGCAATTTTTCTGTGCAGCTGGCGCGCGCAGAACGCCCTGAATTTGCTTCCGACGACATGCAGGTCGGCACCG
>CAUZNX010000299.1:0-3233 GCA_963580905.1 Dehalococcoidia bacterium
TGCTCGGTCCTCATCCCAAGGAGCTGTGCTGCCTTCGTGTAGACCTCTGGATCTGGTTTGTAGTGTCCGGAAAGCTCCGCCGACAACACGCAATCCCAGACCAGTCCGGCCCGCTTGGCCATGTTGGTCAGCAACGCCACGTGACCGTTTGAGAGGGGTGCAATCAGGAAGTTTTTCTTGAGTTTGCCTAGACCCGATACGACATCTGGCCATGGGTCCAGACGGTGCCAGGCACGATTGAACTCGTCGCGGTCCTCTTCGCTGAGGCTGACTATTCCGAACTCGTCAAGAATGTCGTCGAGGATAATGCGATGGAGTCCATCGATGTTGGTCCAGGGTAGGTCGCCTTTGCGGACACTGTCCATCGCGGGCGTATACCCTCCGCGCCAGGCGTCCGCAAAGGCCAGCCAGTCGGCCTGAATGCCCTTCGCTTCACCCAAACGTCGGCCCTCCTCAGAGATGCTGGTACGCCAGTCGACGACAGTACCGAACACGTCGAATGTCAGGGCCTTTATTCCAGAGATACCCAGGGTACTCTCCCATGCGAGTTCGGCCGCCATCTTACCACCGGGTCGGGCTCCGCGCATCGCCGTTGACAGCCCTGATAGCCGCGTCTACACTCCAACCAGTTTGGTCCCGAGTCGAAATGAATCATCAGGGAGCATCATGACGTCATACAAGGGCGAAGGGTTTTACGAGAAACTGGGCGTCAAGCCCGCCATCAATGCATGGTCCTGGGTAACTGTGATGGGCGGCTCCATCATGCCGCCACCTGTCGTCCGGGCCATGGAAGAGGCCTCCAGGTCGTTCGTCGACATGCACGACCTCAACGCCCGTGCCGGTGAAGTCATCGCACGGCTCACGGGAGCGGAGGCAGGCCTTGTGACGGCCGGCTCAGCCGCCGGGATGTTGTTGCAGGCCGCCGCGTGCATGACAGGGACCGATCCAGCCAAAATCGATCGCTTGCCCGATACCCGCGGTATGAAGAACCAGATCGTGCTCCACCGAGCACACCGCGTCGGCTACGTCCGAACCTATAGGGCCGCGGGTGCCAAACTGGTCGAGATCGGCGACACGGACCGCACAGAGGAGTGGGAGCTTGAGGAGGCCATCGGTCGAAATACGGCAGCGGTCGCCTACGTATACGGCCCCAAGATGGGCGGAGCGATTCCGCTGGAAAGCGTCATCGAGGTAGCCCATGCACGTGGTGTACCAGTGATCGTCGACGCCGCAGCCATGCTACCTCCAGTTGAGAACCTGACGCGGTACATAGCAGCTGGCGCAGACATGGTGAGTTTTTCGGGCGGCAAAGGGGTTATGGGACCGCAATCTACGGGCATCTTGTGCGGTACCAAGGAATTGATCGCGGCTGCCTACATGAACTCTGCGCCCCACAGCGAGGGCATCGGCAGACCCGCCAAGGTCCCGAAGGAGGAGATCGCCGGCATTGTTACAGCCCTCGAGCTCTTCGTCGACACGGACCAGGACGCGCAGCGCGCCGATTGGCACCAAAAGGCCCAGGTGGTCGTAAGCGGCCTACAAGGGATTTCTGGAGTCAGAGCCATTCTTGTGGAGGCCAGGCCAGAGCTCCAAGACTCGCATTCAGGGCACGCCAGGGCCATAGTCTCGTGGGACACAGCCGCGATAGGCCTCACGGACGACGACGTCATAGCCCGGCTCAAAGAGGGCGATCCACCGATCTACCTCGGCACAGCTGGCCCCGAAGGCGGTATCGCGGTCGTACCAGTGAACCTCCGCGAGGGCGAATCCGAGATCATAGTCGATAGGCTACGGGGGATCCTGGGAGGAGACTAGGCGCTCATGTTCGACCTGCTGATCGAAAACGGACTGGTGATCGACGGCAGCGGCAGCCCAGGCTTCCATGCGGCTGTGGCGATCAAAGACGAACGCGTCACCGTCCACCGTGGCGACGTTGGACACCTCGTAGCTGCACGTACCATCGACGCCACCGGCCACGTGGTGTGTCCTGGGTTCATCGATGTGCACTCCCACGCAGGTCTCACGATTCTCGGCGAGCCACACCACGACCCCAAGGTGCGACAGGGCGTCACAACGGAACTGGTGGGAATAGACGGAATCTCCCACGCGCCGTTCAAGACCCAGGACGAGTTGCACCGCTATATATGGCTCGACTCCGGCCTGAACGGCTACCCTCCCATGCCCGCCGACTGGCTTACCGTGGCCGACCTACTAGGTCAGTACGACAATAAGGTCGCAATCAACGTCGCATATATCCTGGGCAACTCTCCGGTGCGCATCTGGGGAGTCGGCTGGAACGACCGCCCCGCAACCCCCGCAGAGATCGCCGACATGCAGGCGGTGGTCCGAGAGGCCATGGAAGAAGGCGCATGGGGGCTGTCGACGGGCCTGGACTATGAGCCCGGCGCATACGCCGACACCGAGGAGCTAGTAGCCCTATCCGAGACGGTCGCAAGCCTAGGTGGCTTCTACCACACCCACACCAGGTCCGATCTGAAGGTCCGCAGCGTAATGGCGCCGTGGGAAGAGGCGATAGACATCGGGAGGCGCTCCGGCTCCCCGGTGCACCTGACCCACTACCGCCAGAGCTTCCAGGGGGACGGCAGTCACCTGGACTACATCGGCCTGGTTGAGGACGCACGTGCCGAGGGTCTGGACGTCACATTCGACTGCTACACCTACCCCTACTCCGGCACGCACATGGTCATCGGGTTCCCCGGCTGGTCCAAGGACGGAGGACCCGAGCGGCTGATGGCAGCGCTGAAGGACCCGTCTGACAGGGCGCGCCTGAAGAAGCAGATACCGCTCGAAAAGCTGGACAATTCGTGGCTCCACAATTTCACAAAACCGCAGAACGTGGCATACGACGGTCTGCTCCTGACCGACATCGCCAAATTGAGGAACCAGGATCCGTGGGACGCGCTGTTTGACCTGCTCATCGAGGAGAACCTGGGCATATCCCAGGTAGGCCTCGGCACTAATGCCCATACGCTCCAGGCCTTCGTGTCCCACCCCTACGGCATGATCGCCAGCGACGCAATACTGTTCGGGGAATACCCAAATCCGCGCACCTATGGCTGCTTCCCCCTGGTCCTGGCCGAGTTCGTACGAGCCGAAAAACACCTGCGGCTACCCGAGGCCATTCGCAAAATGACATCATTCCCGGCGCAGCGCCTCGGCCTGCCCGATCGCGGCCTACTTCGCGACGGCTTCAAGGCAGACGTGGTCATATT
>CAUZNX010000300.1:0-3223 GCA_963580905.1 Dehalococcoidia bacterium
CGTGCGCGCAGACCGAGACCAGCTGGGCTACGTGTTCCAGGACGCCACTCTCATGGACTGGAGGACTGTCCGGGGCAACGTGGAACTGTTAGCGGAACTCCACGGCATCGGGAGTAAGGAACGCGAGCGGATCGCCACCGAGGCCATCGAGCTGGTAGGTCTGTCAGGCTTTGAGGGGCACTACCCGAAGGCTCTCTCTGGCGGGATGAAAATGCGTTGCTCACTAGCCAGATCGCTGACCTTGAAACCTCCGGTTTTCCTATTCGACGAGCCGTTCGCCGCCGTGGACGAGATCACCCGGGAGCACCTGAACGATGAAACGCAGCGCCTATTCCGAACTGAGGAGTTCGCAGGGTTATTCATCACCCACTCGATCAGCGAGGCGGTGTTCCTCTCGACACGGGTGTTGGTGATGTCCGCTCGACCTGGCCGGATCGTGGAAGAGTTCAATATCAATTTTGACTACCCCCGCCTCCCGGAACTCCGATTTGATCCGTCGTTCGCTGAACTCTGCGGACAGGTCTCTCTCAAACTTCGCGGGTCGCACGCATGACTGGCAGATCCGCAGTCCAGAAACCGGGGGCAGTCCGAAGCCTGGCCGAACGAATACTTCCACCTATCGTCCTCGGTTCCGGGTTCGTGGGCATCTGGTATCTCCTCTCCTACGGGCTGTTGGAACCCCGACGCCGCTTCCTGCTCCGTCCGCCCCACGAAGTGGTACAGGTGGGCTTCCTGGATTGGGACAACTTCTCTGACATCCTCGAATCCCTCTGGTCCAGTACCAAGGTGGCCATGATCGGACTGGCCATCGCCATCTGCATCGGCCTCATCCTGGCGATCATGATGAGTCAGGCCAAAATCGTTGAGCGGGCCATCTTTCCGTTCATGGTCACGCTCCAATCCATCCCGATCCTGGCAATTGTCCCCCTTATCGCCTTCTGGTTTGGAACCGGCCAGAGGTCACGGGTCGTGGTCTGCGTGATTATCTCGCTTTTCCCAATCATCGTGAACACCCTGTTCGGACTGCAGTCGGCTGACCGAGGCCTGCACGACTTGTTAACACTGCACCATGCCGACCGGGTGACACGTATGCGCAAGCTCATGTTCCCGGCCGCCCTGCCCGCGGTCTTCGCTGGACTTCGCATCTCGGCTGGGTTATCGGTCATCGGTGCCATCGTCGGAGACTTCTTCTTCGGAAAGGGAGACGCTGGCATCGGACAACTGCTGCGCCGGTACGCCAACCAACTCGCCGGGGAGGAATTGCTTGCCGCCGTGATCATGTCTTCAGCCCTAGGGGTAACGGTATTCCTGTCCTTTGGCTGGCTTCAACAGCGGGCTATAGGCCGCTGGCACGAGACAACCACGGGCGTCAACTGACTCCTGCCCAACTGGCTGTCAGCCGATGGCTATAACCGCTACTTCTACCTTCCACCCCGGCTGGGCGAGTTCCGGTACTACCACCAGCGTCGAGGCGGCCAGGCGCCCTTCGAGGGCTCGGTCTCGTTCCGCCATAACCACACCGAGATCCTGACCAGGAATCACATAGGTGGTTACGGAGACAACGTCCGTCGGCCCCATAGATGCTTCGGACAGGATGGCCAAGACATTGGCCCACACCGTGGATACCTGCTCGCCGAGGTCCTCAGGCACGGTTCCATCGGGAAGAATCGGTACCACACCCGCCGTGTGGAGAATCCGCCCAGAGGCTTCGGACAGCACTGCATGGGCAAAGGTCGCAACCGGAGCAGCAATGCCATCAGGTCGAATTGGTGTATTGGTCATGGCCGGACGGTAGCCCTAAGACGACACGTAGCGCTGTGAGGGTGCGGACTAGCCTCGCCAGCCATGGAACAACGTATTGCCCTCTACTTCCAGGACAAACACCCCGTCTCTTACGAGTTAGAAATGGCCAGGTACGCGGAGGAAAAGGGTATAACCGAGATCTGGCAGGCCGACACCAGGTTGGCCCGAGACTGCATAGTAATGATGAGCGCGCTGCTGGCCGAGACCCGTACCACCCGTGTCGGATCCGGAGTGCTCCCAATATGGACACGTAATCCTGCGGTAATTGCCGCTTCGTGGAGCACGATGTGGGAACTGGCCGGGCCAACCCCCGACGGACGTAGTCGCACCATGCTCGGTCTCGGCGCCTGGTGGGAGCCCATCGCCTCTCGGGTAGGCGAAGACCGACGGCGCCCTCTGAAGGCCCTGCGGGAGAACATCGAGGCCATCCGGTCTCTGTTCACCATGGAGGAAGTCAGTTACCAGGGCGAGTTCGTAAGCCTCGACCGCGTGCGACTCGACGTGGCCTACGGGGATCGGGGACCTCGCGACATCCCGATCTATCTTGGCGCTACTGGTCCAAAAGCCCTTGAACTCGCCGGAGAGTTGTGCGATGGCGTTGTCCTCAACTATGTAGTCACACCGGATTACATCCACCAATCGGTCAACCGTGTAGCCGAAGGTGCTAAGCGCTCCGGCCGGACCATCAACGAAATCGACCGACCTGAACTCCTGGTCTGCTCGCTGTCCGACGACGACCCGAACGCGGCAGTGCGAGCCGGGAAGTCGCTCGTCGCCTACTACCTGGGCACCGAACCACACATCATGGAAGCCAGCGGTGCCGACCCCGACCTGGTGGCCCGCGTCCAGGAGGTAGTTGGCTGGCCAGCCACCGAGGCCGACTACCGTCGAGCGGCTGACCTGATCCCAGACGACCTGGCCCGGTCGCTGATGGCGGTCGGAACAACTACCGAATGCATGGACACGGTCGCCGAGTTCGTGGATGCCGGAGTGACATGTCCGATCCTCTACCCGCTAATGGACAACATGATCCCGGTAATCGACGCTTTCGCCACCTGGGCCCCCTGATGTCAGACCCGGGGGAATCGGACCAACCCAGTTCCACGCTCCTAACGGGTGGAGCGGTGCTCACCGTCAATGACCATGGCACCGTTCATGACCCTGGTTGGGTGCTGGTCAATGGGTCGACTATTGCCGACGTAGGTGTTGGCGAACCGCCGATTTCAGCCCGTCGCAATGCTGAAACGGTGATCGACACCTCAGGCTCTGTCGTGATGCCGGGCATGGTGAACGGGCACACCCACCTATTCCAAACCCTGTTCAGGGGCCTTGCCGACGACAAGCCCCTCCTGGACTGGCTCAAGGACTGCATCTGGCCTGCTGCCGGAGAGATCGACGCCGAAATCGCTCACGCTGCCGC
>CAUZNX010000301.1:0-3201 GCA_963580905.1 Dehalococcoidia bacterium
CGAACAAAAAACCAACGCACTATTGCGCCGTTTCGGCTTCCCGCAATTCATTCCGCCATCTCGGATTGATGAGAAGCTCGTTCCAAATTTCGTTGAAGTCCAAGTCGTGCTTGTTAGCCCAGTCAATGCCCGCTGCTACATCTAGGGCCAGCCTGGTCTTGAATACAACGACTGGGGTGACCACAGAGTTTCCAACCTCTCGGGTGGTCACCGCCTCCTGTATACCTGTCAAATCGACCTGCACGAGTTCGTCGCAGCCTGAATTGAACAACGCATCATATGTGTCTCGCATCTGGCCATCTAGCGCCGCTTTTTTCATGACTACGGTCTCGAGCTCGTCCCCGTTGAACTCGGCTACGAGCCATAATCCACCCTGCCGATGGTCTCTTGCCTCTGGCTCGAACTGGAGCCGTCGACGCTCCTTGTTCGTGATCCCCGGAAACATGGCGGACGCGATCTCTACCAACTTTGCCTTTTGTACCTCGGTGGATGAGCCCGGCGCGCATCCTTTGGGGATCACAATCGTAATCGGGGCCACGGTAGGAAAGATGACAGCCGTCTCTGTCGACTCAGATTCTGGGGGCTCTGTCGCAGCTGGCTCCGCGACCTGGGTCGGCTCTGCGGTAGATGCAGATGCCGGTGTGGACGCCGTGGTGGCAACAGGGGTAACTTCTCCCGACGACTCAGCACTCGTCTCGGACGTGGGGGCTGCGGCAGCTAGCTGAGTGCCAGATTCATCTTCGTCGTTTGACGTATCTCCCGAGCAGCCTAAAAGCAGGGCCACAGCAACGGCCAGCACAAGCGCGTATGTTACCCGCATGTCTCTCCCCTACTTCGCGGTTTCTTGGATCATGAGTGTTATTTGAGCCTTGGCACCAATCACTGGCTCTCCTCACCCATCGCCCATGACGGGTCTATGATCGCTGTTTTCGCGTACAAATTGATTACGGGTTCTCAGTTGCCTTCCAGTTCATCCCGCCAGCGTCTGTTCAGCAGCAACTCATTCCACACCTGGCTGAAGTCGATAGTATCCTTGTCTGCCCAATTGATCGCAGCAGCATCTTCGCTCTGCATTCGCGTTTTGAACACGACCGCGAGGGTTTGCGTCATAGGCCCTATTACTCCCGCCCCCGTGGCAACCATCCTGGCGCTGATGTCTACCTGCATCAGCTCGTCACAACCAGCATTAAAGAATATTTCGTATGCGTCGCGCATATGGGCCTCGATACCGGCCTTTTTGTCAGCCACTGTCGCGGCTTCATCACCGTTGTATTCGATCACGACCCAAAGACCACCTTGTCGACGGTCCCTGGCGTCGGGTGCATAGTGGAGGCGCTCAGTCTCCCCGTCGTGAGCCGTGGTTCCACCGAATAGCTGCTCGCCGATATCCACTAGCACTATCTTCTGGTCATCAGTTGACATCCCCGGCGTACAGCTCGACGCTGCCTCGCTAAGTGCACGAGGCGAATAGGAAATCGACGCCGACACCTGTGTTGGTTCGGCAGTCGACACTACAGTTGCTGCCGCCACTATCTTTGTGCCGACAGGGGTCGCCGACGATTCCACCGCATCCGTACCCATTGCCGCAACGGTCGCAGATGCTGCGGGCTCAGGGGTCGCAGTGGCGACTGAGGTGGTGGGCTGGGAAGCCGCTGGGGTCTCGTCGGTATCGCTACTGCAGGCCATCCCCAGAATCGCCACAAGCGAGAAGATACCCATTGCCATTACTCGGCGCATGCGAACCCTCGACGACGCCATCGATTCTGCTCGGTAAGATTCACGAAAGGGCATACGACACTCCTTGAAATCCCGCTGAATCATTGCAATCGATATCCAGGTCAATCCATAGTCGGCATTGGGTAGTAGTCAGTTTGAATATCATGATTTCCCAAATCCGACCGCAACACCCGTATCATACTCGTCTCAGTTGGAATGCACCATGTCCTAGACAAGTGAAGCCGAAGCGGGAAGATCAACGGGGATGGGCGTAGCAAGGCAGATGTCCAGACTCACAGGGATTCCGCATGCGCCAGCCTGACAGGTGGGGTCCAGCGAAACAGCAGTGTACAGTGAAGCACCTTAACACTCCCTTGTCGCGGGATGCACATCGCCAAGGGACCGTTTCGACTAAGGAACAAGTCCCCTAGTCGATCTTGGTCCTGGGATCCAGGGCGTCACGGAGACCGTCTCCTACGAAGTTGACAGATAGAACCGTCATGCCGATGGCAAGTCCTGGTGGAAGCCATACCCATGGTTGGTGCTTCAGAACGTACAACGATTGGGCCGCATTCATCAGATTGCCCCATGTCGGGGTCGTAAACTGGACGCCGAGGCCCAGGAAGCTCAACCCGGCCTCTGAGAGAATGGCACCGCCAACTGTCAACGTCGCAGACACGACAACATAGGGTACCGTTCCAGGAAAGATATGCACTATCGAGATGCGTCTCGCGCCGGCGCCTATAGCGCGCGCAGCGGTAACGTAATCCAACTCCTTGATCGACAGAACCTGGCCGCGAACGAGGCGTGCCTTTCCTGTCCATCCAAGTAATCCAATGATCAGCATTATGTTGATCACACTGCGGCCGAACAACGACGCCGCAACTATCAGCAGGAAGAATGTTGGCAACGTCATCACCAGCTCAGTGATACGCATCAGCAGGTTGTCCACCCAGCCACCCGCGTAGCCCGACACCACCCCAACGACCGTTCCAATCGCCGACGCGATCAGCGCGGCGACCAGGCCAACAGCAAGAGAAACCCTCGAAGCGTATACCAACCTAGCCCAAAGATCGCGCCCCGCTGCATCCGTCCCGAGGACGTGACTGAAGGTTGGTGCCGCCTTGATGTTCTTGAGGTCGACTTCGAACGCATCCTGCACCGCCACAATCGGAGCGGCGACAGCCATGAAGGAAAACACACCCAAAACCACGAATCCGAACAGCGCAAGCCTATGGCGACGGAAACGCCACCAAACACTCATATGCGCTCGGCGAGGCGCCTCGGCTACCCCTACCGCAACAGCGTCAGCGGTTGACACGAACCCCTCCTAGCGACACTCGTGGATGATTATTCACGGGTTAACCCTGCTCATCGACGCGGATACGTGGGTCGGCCACTGCATACAGTAAATCGGCCAACAGATTGGCGCCGAGCACAAGAACCGCAGTGAAGAACGCCAGGCCCATTAGCACCGTGTAGTCT
>CAUZNX010000302.1:0-3186 GCA_963580905.1 Dehalococcoidia bacterium
TCGCGACAGGCCACCTCAGGGTGGCGGCTCCAGGTCGGATCCCCCGCGTGATCGCGATCGCGGTCCGCGCAGGTAAAATTTCGAGGTAGATGATGGCGTCGATCAGGGTCGTAGTCCAGGGTGTTCTTGGAAAAATGGGACTCCAGGTTCTGTCGACTCTGTGCGACGAGGACGGCCTCGAGCCGGTCGGCGCCGTTGATCTGTATGCCGATACGAACTCAATCACGCTCCCTGACGGTTCAGGGAGCGTGCCTCTTTTCACCTCCGTCGAAGGCGCTCTTGTTGACGCCGATGTCGTGGTCGACTTCACCAACGCGGATGGGGCTCTGGCCGTCATGCGTGAGGCCGCACCCGCCGGGGTTCACGTGGTAATTGGCTCCACCGGCCACCAGGACGCCGCCTACGAAGAGGCAGCGGCTTTGGCCGAGAAGCATGGCACGGGAATCTTCATCGCCCCCAACTTCGCGGTTGGCGCTGTACTGATGGTCCATCTTGCGAAGGAGGCGGCTCGCTTTTTCGAGTACGCGGACCTGACTGAGATGCACCACGAGGCCAAAATTGACGCGCCATCCGGCACGGCAATTGCTATCGCGCAAGCTGCCATTGAGGGCAAAGGCGCAGACTTCACCGCCCCAGCCGCTGAGAAAGAGCTGATTGCCGGAACACGTGGTGGAACTACTGGCGGTGTCACCATCCACAGTGCACGGATGCCCGGTCGGGTGGCGCACCACGAGTTGGTCTTTGGCGCTCTCGGCCAAACACTGACTATCCGCCACGACTCCGTCAACCGCGAGAGCTTCATGCCGGGAGTGATGATGGCCGTCCGCGAGATCGTCAACCGTCCTGGGCTTACTGTAGGTCTCGACAAGCTGATGGGGCTGTAGGCTCCCTAGCCTCAGCTCCGCCAACTGCCAGCCCGGTCTAGCACCGGCGCTGCACCCCGCCCAATTACAACTTTCCATGGGAGTGCTGCGCACGTTTTGTTAGGCGGGCTTGGCGCTGTATCAAGGGGTGTGCAAGAGGGGAATAGCCCCTTTGTCGGGTGTGTGAGGGTGTCCTTCACATTGAAAACTCAATACCCTTTTTCCTATTTTGGAGGGGCTGGAAGAAGGCCCAAGTTCGATGAATGTCTAGGGGGCGGAGCCTAGTTTCGGTGCTCGATAACGGGTATCATTTGCGCTACGTTGCGTTAGGGAGGATTCGTGAACGGATTGAAGGTTGCGGTGGTAGGGGCGACAGGTGCCGTGGGGCAGGTTTGCCTTGGTATTTTGGAGGCACGTGCCTTTCCAGCGGCGTCTATTCGTGTGTGCGCGTCCGAGCGCTCCTGGGGCAAGAAGCTACGGGTCAATGGTCAAGAGTTGACGGTAGAGGAGGCGACGCCGGAGTTGCTGGGCGAGGTGGATCTGGTTTTCATCGCCGCCGGGAGTGACACTAGTCGAGAGCTAGCGCCGATTGCCGCTGAGCGCGGGGCGATGGTGATCGACAAGAGCTCAGCCTTCCGAATGGACCCGGCAGTGCCGCTGGTCGTGCCGGAGGTCAACGCCGGCGATCTGGATGGGCACCGCGGCATCGTATCGACGCCGAACTGCTCGACAACCCCGTTGGTCATGGCGCTGAAGCCCCTGGACGAAGTCAACCGCGTGACACGGGTTACGGTGGCCACTTACCAGGCCGTCTCTGGGACCGGCGCCGCCGCCCAGGAAGAACTGCGTGTACAGTCCGGGCAGGTGCTTGGCGGAGATTCCGTGCAACCTGACGTTTACCCTCACCAGATTGCTTTCAACGTGCTGCCCCATGTCGAGGATTTTCTGGACAGTGGGTACACGACCGAAGAGATGAAGATGGTTTTTGAGACAAGAAAGATCATGCACCGGCCGGACCTGCCCGTGTCTGCCACGTGTGTGCGGGTGCCTGTGATGGTGTCGCATAGCGAGGCTGTCCACTTGGAGTTGGAGCACCCGATGAGCGCAGAAGAGGTCTCGGAGGTGCTGGGGAAGGCGCCAGGAGTCAAGCTGCTGGATGCGCCGTCTTCGAAGGCGTATCCGATGCCGATCGACGTTGCGGGGCAGGACCCTGTGTATATAGGGCGTGTACGGCGCGACCAATCGCATCCGAAGGGTATCGTGATGTGGCTGGTTCTGGACAACCTGCGGAAGGGTGCGGCCCTGAATGCTGTCCAGATCGCCGAGGAGATGTTGAGCAGAGAGCTCTTGCCGCGTGAGGGCTCAGCGTAGTCGGGAGCTTTTGGAATTGTACAGTTCTAGGAGGTGAGCGATGGTTGAGATCGGCAGGCTGCTAACGGCGATGATCACGCCCTTTGGCGAGGGTGGAGAGGTCGACTACAAGCAGGCGCGGAAGCTCGCCCGGGGGCTGATCAGTTCAGGCAGCGATGGCCTTGTCATAGGCGGCACCACGGGCGAGTCGCCTTCGATGTCGACCGATGAGAAGATCAGGCTATTCGCGGAAGTGAAGGAAGAGGTCGGGAACGAGGCGTCCGTGATCGCCGGTACCACAGACAACTATCATCGCGGGTCGATCGACCTGTCCATCGAAGCCGAAAAAGTCGGCGTCGACGGGCTGCTACTGACGGTGCCCGCCTACAACAAGCCTCCTCAGGAGGGCTTGTACCAGCACTTCAAGGCTATTTCGGAAGCGACCTCGCTACCGGGGCTGCTCTATAACGTGCCGACCCGCACCTCGCTTAACATGACTGCGGAGACGACGTTGCGCCTGGCCGAGATCGACAGCATCATCGGAGTGAAGGAGGCGTCCAGTGACCCGGGTCAGATCGCTCAGATCGTGGACGGCGCACCGGATGGTTTCAAGGTGTGGTCAGGCAACGACGACGAGACCTTCTCTGTGATGTGTGTGGGCGGCTTCGGCATCGTGAGTGTGGCGGGAAACATCATCGGAGACCAGATCAAGGCGATGATGGGGATGATCCTTGAAGGAGATATCGAGCTGGCTGCAAAGGAGCACCTTCGGATGCTCCCGATCTTCCAGGCGCTGTTCTGGGTGACGAATCCAATACCCATTAAGTACGCGGTGAACCGGGCGGGGTTCGATGCGGGATCACCGAGGCTGCCTATGGTGGAGCCTGACGACGCGTTCAAGGCGAAGTTCGACCCGATAATGGACAGTTACGACATCGACCTGCCTGTCTAGGGGCTGGGCGAAACCCCTCTC
>CAUZNX010000303.1:0-3186 GCA_963580905.1 Dehalococcoidia bacterium
AGCGACAGCACCGCCAAGGGAGAAAATTAAATGGGTCGGATGCGGGGCATCAGAGGGGCAACCACCGCCGACGAGAATACGTCAGAGGCGATCATCGAGGCCACTACTGAGCTTCTCAAGAGCCTGGTCGAGGCAAACGATGTACAATTGGACGACATTGCCGCAGTCCAATTCACCTCCACGGTCGACCTGGACGCGGAGTTCCCGGCCCTCTCAGCCCGCAAGATTGGCTGGACCGATGTCGCGCTGCTAGGCAGCGTCGAAGTAGACGTAGCGGGCGCAACAGAAAAATGCATACGCGTCCTGCTTCTGGTTAACACGGACAAGTCCCCTCAGGATATCCAGTTCAGGTACCTGAAGGGCGCCGCAAACCTGAGAAGCAGAGGCATGCCGGAGGTGTGAGGCTTGTCACTGCGGAGAAATAGCTGGCCGAATGCCAACTCCCCAGTGCCGGGGTGGTGGTTTAGCAAGTCGGACGTTGCACCGCTTTATTGGCGGTCCAAAGGCCCGCACTGTGAACCACTCTACTCTATCCTGGAGACACATTCCCATGACTACACAGAACGATAACCTCAGAAACACAAACGTATCTAGCATAACGCCCCTCGCCCCGCCTTCTGAGTACTGGAAACGCTTCCCAGCAACCCCTGAGATTGAAGCCCACGTTGCGAGTGCACGTGCGCAGATAGAGCAGATAGTCGACGGTACCGACGACCGCGTATTGCTGATCGTCGGACCCTGTTCGATACACGACACCAAGGCGGGACTCGAGTACGCCGGGCGGATAAAGGAACTCTCAGATCGCGTGAAGGACCGCATCATGGTCGTCATGCGCGTCTACTTCGAAAAGCCAAGGACCGCGCTCGGTTGGAAAGGGCTCATCAACGATCCCAATCTGAATGGGACCTACGATGTGTCCAACGGTCTGGCCATCGCTCGCGAGTTCCTACTCAAGGTCAACGAGATCGGCCTGCCGACAGCTATCGAGTGGCTCGACCCATTCACCCCGCAGTACCTGGGAGACCTGGTGGCCTGGGGTGCGATTGGTGCCCGGACCACTGAGAGTCAGACCCACAGGCTCGTGGCCTCCGGACTTAGCATGCCCATAGGGTTCAAGAACGGCACCGGGGGTTCGGTCCAGATCGCCGTGGACGGCATCGTCGCGGCGCGCTCTGAGCACGTTTTTCTCGGCATCGACGACGAGGGCGCAGGCTCTATCGTCCACACCACCGGAAATCCCGCGTGCCACCTGATCCTGCGAGGTGGCAAGGACGGGCCTAACTACGACGCGAAGTCGATCGCTTCTGCGATGGGCAACCTTTCGAGCAGTGGTCTCGAGCCGAACCTCATAATCGATTGCTCCCACGCGAATTCCAACAAGGACCATCGCGTGCAGCCGGACGTCTTCCGGGACGTGATCGAGCAGAGAGTGGCGGGTACCCGAGGTATCGTCGGTCTCATGCTCGAGAGCCACCTGTTTGAGGGAAGCCAGAGCTTAGGGGACGATCCTAGCGACCTCAAGTACGGGGTGTCTATCACCGATGCGTGCTGCGGCTGGGATGAGACCGTAATGCTCGTCACAGAGGCTTACGAGCGCCTGGGGAGCTAGCACCGACCGGCTAACACGGCCAGGTGTGTCCAACAACAGCGCTGTCGCATGCCCTCCACACTCCGACATGAGCGAGGTCGCGCCTTATGACGGCCTTGCCCTCTGAAGGTCCAAGCAAACGTAGGATCCTACTCTTTGCGTCGGCCACCCACGTTTGGAGCGATCTGTTCTACGCGCTCATGATCGCGCTGCTGCCGCTGATGCAGACGGACCCGGACCTGCTGCTGTCCTATACAGAGGTCGGGCTGATCAGGACCGTATACAGCGGGGCTTCCACAGTGTTGCAGATACCCGCCGGCTACCTTGCCGAGTCTGTCGGCGAGTTCTGGCTACTCCTGGGCGGCAATATGTGGGTAGCAGCGGGACTCGTCGGGATGGCGCTGGCGCCCGGCTTCATGCTCATACTGGCCGTCACCCTTGTTTCGGGACTCGGAGGTGGCACGCAACACCCGCTTGCCACCAGCATGGTTTCCAGGTCCTACGACGACGACGGTCGTAGTACTGCCGTGGGCACGGTCAATTTCGCCGGCGACCTGGGCAAAATGGCCGCGCCCGCCGTCGCTCTCCTGGTGGCGATCAGGTACGGCTGGCGCGCCACGATGCAAATCGTGGGACTGGGCGGCCTGATCTTCATGACGCTTGCCATGTTCTTGAGGCGCACCGTGGACCGTGGTAGGCCGAATTCAAGTCTTGAGACGTTCCGCGAAGGCGGGCTCGAAAAGACAAACACCCGGGGTTTCCTGACACTCGGAGGCGTCGGATTCCTCGACTCGTCCACCCGTTCAGCAGCGCTCACCTTCCTGCCCTTCATCATGAAGGAAAAGGGCATGAGCGATCAGCAGACCCTCATCATGCTGCTATTCCTGCTGGCGGGAGGCGCCATAGGCAAGTACGTCACCGGTTGGCTCGGCGATCGCTACGGCGCGATCCGACTGATCTGGGGCACCAAGGGGCTGACAGCAGCGTTGCTATTGGTTGCCTCTGCAACTCCAACCCTGGCTATGGCTCCGCTCATGTTCGTCCTGGGCATCGGACTCAACGGCACCTCGTCGGTGCTCTACTCAACCGTATCCAGTTTCGTCCCATCGCGCACCCGGCCACGCGCCTACGGCTACTACTACACGATCACTGAGACCGGCGGAACAATCGCGCCCATAATCTACGGTCGTGTCGCGGACCTGCTGAACATCAGACTCGCCGTCACAATTATGAGCGGCGTCACGGCATTGATCCTGCCCGCCAGCCTGGCCCTCCGAAAACCCCTGGAGGAGGCGACGAAGGAAGGGGGCTAGGGGCATTGGCCGGCGAGGTTGCCCCGGAGACAAACTAGCCACGCCCCACTCAGCGCGCGCAGCGCAGCGCTACACATGGGACGCCGCAGGCTGTAAAATAGCCTCACGCCTTCGGAAATGGCCCCACCAATGCGTCACCCATGAAAATCACAGACCAGCTCCAATTGCATACTCCCGCAGGGGACTCCGTGCTCACAATCGGCGTCTTCGACGGCGTCCATCGCGGACACCGCCACCTGCTGTCTCGCCTGACATCAGAGGCGGAGCGCCACGGGCTCACCTCCG
>CAUZNX010000304.1:0-3173 GCA_963580905.1 Dehalococcoidia bacterium
GCACTGGGCGAAGCACTGCACTTTGAACTGAATAAGAGCGGGGTCGACGTGACCGTTCTGTCAACAGGTCTGACCGACACGGCCATGGCTGGAAATATCGAAGGGTTCGACTTCGGCAAGACTCCGATGCCGATGATGGATGTGGAACCTGTGGTTCGAACGGCACTCAAGCACCTGGGGCGTCGGTCATTCCCGGTACCATAAACAACATCATGGGCTTCCTCGGCCAGCGGGTTCTCTCACGTAGCGGAATGGCCCGGATCTTTAGAGCAATCGCCAACAGAGCAATGCAACCGGAATTGTTGTAAACCGACGACCGCTCGGTGACACCGATTACACGGATTGGAGTTTTATCCGCGTAATCTGTGTCGTTAGACCAAAAGCAGCCTGAAATGGAGAACTACGACAAATGAGTACACCTTCGACGACCAACCCGGAAAAAACCCTCTTGCAACCTTTCACTCTGGGGTCGGACCTCGAACTCCCGAACAGGAGTTTGATGGCGCCCATGACCCGGACAAAGCAACCGATGATCTCGTGCCCACCGAGGCCATGGCCGCGTATTACGAGCGCCGCGCCGCCGCCGGCCTGCTTATCACTGAAGCGACGATTGTCAGCCCCGACGGGCAGGGCTATGCCAACACGCCCGGTATCTACAGCCTCAAGGGTCACCCCAAAACCGGCCAACGAAGGTCACCTCAAAACCGGCCAATGAAGGCGGCCCGGGACCAGGTTGTTTTACCGCGAGTTGCCGTGATCGGGCAAGCCTGTTTTAGTACGCCAACTCCGTGGGCCACACTTAAGAATGTGGCCATGATGGAGGAGGAGGTCGAGCATGGCCGTGACGGCGGCACTATCGCCCAATAGTTTTCCCCAATCCTCGACCGGACGATTCGAAGTCATCAAAGTGCTGGTGCGTTCATAGCGCCGCATGACGATCTCGAGCAGTTGCTCGGCGGCGGTCGGGGGGAGCTTCCGCATACCGAGATCATCAATGATCAGCAACGGTACGGTAGCGAGCGACTCCATGTGTTTCCGGCGGTTGCCGTCGATGGTGGCCTCGGCGATGTCGTCGAGCAAGGCGTGGGTTTCACGATAGAGGACCCGATAGCCTTGCAGAATCGCGGCCAGACCGATCGCCTGTGCCAGATGACTCTTGCCCGTACCGGGTGGACCGAGAAACAGGGCATCTTCGTGGCGGGCAATGAAGGTGGCTGTGGCGAGATCGAAGACCAGGCTGCGATTCATGTTCTTGTTAAAGGTGAAGTCAAAGTCCTGGAGTGTCTTCTGGGGATCGCGGAACTGGGCCTGTTTTCTGCGGCGTTCCAGCAGCCGGGTACTGCGGCGAGCCAGTTCGTCCGAGACCAGAGAGGAGATCAGGTCGATGGGAGCCATGGCTTCGGACTGTGCCTGATGGAGACGGGTTTCGAGGACTTCGGCGATGCCGCCCAGGCGGAGTTGGCGCAGTGCTTTTTGGAGTTCGATGAGGTTCATTGTTGTTCTTGCTCCTGAATCTTGAGGTTGATGAGATCGCGATACTGGGTCAGTTCGCGGATGAGGGGGTCGACCTGGCGGAGAGAGAGTGGAGGCCGCCGCTCCAGATAGCGGCGGACGAAACGGTAATCATGGACGTGGAGTTCGAGTGCCGCGGCGGAGGCATCCTCGACGGCGGAGACACCGTATTTTTTGGCCAGGGAGAACAGGCCCAGGATACGGCGGATGGACGCCTCGCCCTGACGGAGATGGATGGCTTTGGCCAGTTCGCCGATGTGATCCCCAGCACGAGCCGCCCGGGCAAGCAATTGGACGGTGGTCACCGGCGTCGTTTTCGGATTGTCCTCGGGACGGACACGGTACCCGCCCCGTTTCTGACCGACATGTTCGCGTAGTAGTTGATGGGTCCCCGGATCGAGGATCCGGACGTGGAGCGTATCCCACTGCACTTTGACGGTGCGTCCGATCCAGCCGGGAGGTAACCCATAATAGGCCGCACCCACTTCCACACAACCGTCCAGATGGACGACGCGGTCCCCGTACTGGTAGTAGCGGAACAGTTCCACCGGCAGCGGGAGCAGTGCCGGCTTCTCCTCGGCGAACATGGCGGCGACCTGCCGCTTGGTCGTGCCGTGGATGCGCGTATCGGCCCAGCGGGTTTCCCATCGGTCCAGATGGGCCTGCGCCTCTTCCAGAGTCTCGAAGCGGACTCCCTTCAGAGGGGTTTTCTGGGCATGAGCGACGCCGGCCTCAACCTTCCCTTTTCGATCGGGATCACGAACCCGGCATGGCAAGGCGACCACACCGTAGTGAGCCAGCACATCCTTAAACAAGGGATTCAGCGTCGGATCGTAATAGTCCGGAACAATGACGCCCTCCCGAAGGTTGTCCAGGACGATGCACCGGGGACTACCTCCAAGCCGGCGAAACGCGGTCTCGTGCAGCTCGGCCCAGATTCGGGAACTGGACCGGAATCGGAGCAGCCGGACCGCTTTACGGCTGTAGCCCAGCGTCATTACGAACAGCCGCGTCCGTCGGTACTTGCCCGTCTTCGGATCGCGGACCATCGGTCCGGTCCCGTAGTCGACTTGGGCTTCTTCTCCAGGGCCGGTCTGGATGATTCCCACCGCTCCGGGACCCTGGGATCCACGCAGCTTGCGCACGAAGCGCTTCATGGACTCATAGCTGCCCGAAAAGCCGTGATCCGAAACCAGATCTTGCCAGATGGCCATGGCGTTGCGGCCACGACCCAAGCCCAGTTCGATGATGTCCCGGTATGGTGCGCAGGCACTGGCCGAGGGCGGTTCAGGCACGGCGGGTAGGTCCAGACCGGGCAAATCCAGGCCGTCAGAGTCGGTGGTCACCCCGTTGGCCGGTTCTGAAATCTTCGGCTTGGAGAGCCCCTCCAGCGGGGATTGCTTCGCCTCAGAGTCGGTGGTCACCCCATTGGCCGGTTTTGAAGGCGGCCGTCTCCCCCAGCCCCCAGGCGGCCTCACCGCGATCCCTGCACCGCGCAGGTATGCGCCGGCCGTTTCCCGACGCACCCCCGTCGCAGCCTCGATCCGCCGTAGCGGCCATCCGAGCCGTCCCAGTGCGATAACTTGTTGTTTCTTTTCTGTGCTCAAGACATTGCTCATACCGACGGAAGCCTATTCGGCTTACCGACGTTGTCAATGTCC
>CAUZNX010000305.1:0-3152 GCA_963580905.1 Dehalococcoidia bacterium
GAAACGGATAGCAGGGGGAAACATGGATATTGAGGCGATCAGGCGTGAAATTCCGGCTGTTGAGGGTCAGAGTTACTTCAACATGAGCTTCGGTCCGAAGACACGGGCCGTCACCGACGAGGTTATCAGGATGACCCGTCTGATTGCAGAGGCCGGACCGCTGGCTCCGCCCGTGATAGACGAGATCGAACGCGTCTACGAGGGTGCGAGGGTGGACGTGGCCGAACTGCTGGGCGCTTCCACCAACGAGATCGCCCTGACCAGGAACGTCTCTGAGGGCATCAACATGGTCGCAACAGGCATCGACTGGGAGCCTGGCGACGAAGTGATAATAACCGACGAGGAGCACCCCGCGGGGTCGTTGCCCTGGATGAACCTGGCGAAGAGACGGGGCGTGGTCATACGTAAGCTTGAGCTGGAGCCGTACGACACCGAAGGACTGCTGGACCGGCTGGACGATCTGATTTCGGACCGCACGCGGTTGGTGTGCCTGAGCCATGTCGCCACAAAAACGGGCTATGTTCTTCCGGCACGTGAAGTGTGCGAAGTTGCCCGAGGACGCTCAGTTCCGGTGTTGCTAGATGGGGCCCACGCGGTCGGGCTGATCCCGGTGGATGTTAAGGAGATCGGCTGCAGTTATTACTCAGGTTGCGGGCACAAGTGGTTGCTTGCGCCGCAGGGCACCGGGTTTTTTTATGTCAACGAGTCTGAACTCGATAGTCTTGAGCTCGGATGGATAGGGGCGAGTTCTACTTCCGTCTGGGACCTGGATGCGCTCCATTTCGAGCCACTGGCCTCTGCCGCCAAGTTCGAGTTCGGGACGCGAGACAGGGCGGTGTACGGTGCGCTGTCCGTGGCTATCAAGTCTGCTCAAAAGATCGGGATCGAGCAGATAGCAGCGAGGAGCTGGGAGCTCACGAAACGCCTTCGGGACGGCGCCAGCGCGGTGTCTGGAGTGCAACTGGAGTCGTCCCTCGACCCTGGGGCTTCCGCTGCGATCACTCGCTTCGGCATATCGGCGTTTGAACGTCCCGACATCATGGAGTGGTTTTGGGACGAGCACCGGCAAATTGTCGCCGCGAGGGACGGGTGGATGAGGATCTCGACCCCCTACTTCCTACTGGAGGAAGAGGTCGATCGGTTCGTCGCCGCGCTGGGCGAACTCCAGCCTTGAGAATCTAGCCCGGCGTTGCATAGGTCAGGTCCCAGTCGCCCAGCTTGACAAGCGGCATGACCGGCGATGCCAGGCTAGGCTTGCCTGCCCGCACCCACGACTCGATCTCATCTTTGTGCCCCAGCCGTCTCAGGGCGTTCCAATGAGGTCCGTACTGGGAGCGGAAACGCGGGTCGGAGTCCCAGAGGAACAGGTATTCCACTCCAGCGGCGTAAAGACTAGCGGCCCTTTCGCGGAACGACTCCAGGCTCTGGACCCTAGGCATGAGGTTTGGGGCCAGCTTGCAGGGTGTTCCACTGGTGAGGGACAGGAAGTAGTCGATGTCCCTTATGTCTGTCCAGGATTCCGTCGAGCTCTCGAGTGTGGACCCCGACACGTAGGGAATCAGCGTGTCGACGAGACCCTCTTCAACCCATGCCTCCAGGTCGATGCCGTTGATCAGGTTCGCCTCTGGAGTTCCACCGACCACCGCCGACACCTCGATAGGCTTGGATAGGCCCCGCTCCTTCGCCGCCGCCGCCATCGCTTCCCTCACCTCTCTCATGAACTGGGTCAGGACACGGGCGCGGTACGACAGCCATCTCGCGTCCAGCGGGTTTAGCCGTCTGGGGTCTTCGCCGAACTCGTCGATGAAGCCCTGCACAACCGGCGGCTCGTACTCGACCAGTGGCGGCCGGCGATTGTAGAGGAGGCAGATCCCGTCGATGGGGAACTCCGCTATTTCACTGAGCAGGGAGACCACGAACTCCCGCGCCTCAGGGTAGGCGTAGGAGATTCTGGGCGTGGCGTTGCCAGATCGGTCGGTGCCTCTAAGCTCCGGATGTTTCTTGTAGAAACTGTCGCCGTGGTTGAAGTGGTCGTGCATCGGAGGGAAGTGGAACCCGCCCACGCGATAGCTGGCGTGGACCTCCACTCCCTTTTCGTGGGCGTAGTCCAGGGCGATCTGGAAAGGATCCTCGTCGTTGTCGCGATGGGTGCGCCATGCCTCGACGCCCATTCGATAGTAGGTGAGGGCGAAGTCGTCCAGCCCATCGTTGGTAGGGACCCGGCCGATGCGGCTGAAGTAGTACATCAGGTCACCCATGCCTGATTCCAGGTACAGCCGGGAGAAGTCGTTCTCCATCAGAGGTTCTATGTGGCGACGAATCTCCTCGGCAGTTGCGGGGCGATAGTCGTGGTTGAGACCCTCCGAATCATTGTGGGCGAAGATGCGGAGATTGCTCGTGTCTTGCCGGTCGGCTTGCCAGTCCTCGGCCTCACCTGATGACAGCGGAACGAGCTTGATGTACGCAAATCTCGCATTGGATCCGTAGGTGTCTTGCATGTCCGCGGTCATTGCCATCTGGCCGACCTCGATCCCACGTTGTGACAGGTCAGCGACCTTCCAGAATAGCTCGTGGATCGACTCTCCATGCCCTTCGACGACAGGCTGCTTGAGCACCGAAAAGGTGTCATCTCCGGTTAGGCGTATCCGTACTGCCACGATTGCCCTACTGTCTGCCAGGATGCCAACGGAGATGGCGTGGGTGCCGGACGTATCGAGGGGGTAGGTAATATCGGGGGCGCTGGTCTCGGGGCCAGCGGTTAGCAGGGTGCCCGAGAGCGACGCCGTCTCGTATGGCATCGTGCGCCAGCGACCCTTGCGGGCCTCGGGGGACAGCGCGTCCGCCGGAAGGCATATGCCCATATCGGTGAGGTATATGGGGTCGCCGCTGTAGCCCCGATCAGCGAAGTAGTCGACCGTCGTGTGCTCGATAGTTGACCTACTCGTGATCGCCTATTTGCCTAACGCCTTGGCGAGGGCTTCGCCCTGTTCTTTGCAGAAGTCCGCGACCATAAGCACATCGACGCCTATGCAAAAGTCTTTTACACCCATTTCGATGTAGGGGGGCGCTTCCTCCCAGTGGAGGATCTCAACCCTGGGCCTCACTCCCATCTTGATCGCAGTCTTGATGGTGTGCATCTCGGCTTGGACGAC
>CAUZNX010000306.1:0-3151 GCA_963580905.1 Dehalococcoidia bacterium
AGGATTCGAACGCAAGGCGAAAAAGGCGAAGAAGTAACTAGAATCGCTTTAAGGCGGCACACCTTTGACTTCCGCATCAGAAAGCTGGGACCGCGAGTATCGACTAGGCCGTTACCGGTCGGATCCATCGGTCCCATTCGTCAATCGTATCCGCGATGTCGTTGGGCGGCAGCCCGAGATCGGAAGGGGCAAAGGGCTCTACATCGGCTGCGGGAACGGCAGAAACTATATCCCTCTCTGCGATGCGGGCCTCGATTTGTTGGGGATGGACGTTTCAGGCGAGGCGATTGGGCAGCTTAAATCGGCACACCCGGAAATCGCGCCCCGTCTGATCCACTCGGACCTTGCAGACTTCGAGCCGGACTCTCTATTCGACTATGTGATCGCTATCCAAGTCTTTCAGCATGGCCTCGAAGACTCGGTCAGATCGATGTTTGCCAGGGCCGAAGGACTATTGAAAGACGGCGGGCTGCTCTTCGTTCGCGTCAACTCCGCTTCGACGGAGGTATACCATCCACACGAGATCATCGAGAGGACAGATAGTGGAGGATTCACCGTCAGGTACACGGCAGGCCCGAAGACCGGCCTGGGGATCCATTTCCTGTCGCGCATAGGGTTGGAGTCCATTGAAGGCCAGTGGTTCACGGCCATCGAGCCCATAGCCGAGCAGATTACGCCAAGAGAGGCTCCAAAACACGGCTCCTGGGCGCAGTGGGAGGGTGTGTGGGCGACGAGGGCCTAAAGGGGATCAGCCTACACATCGTGGTCGTGGCTCAGAAACCACGACCACGATAGCTAAACCGGCTAGTAGCGGTCAGTCGTTCTTGTAGTAGTCCTGGCCCAGATGCGTGATCTGATCGCTGCCTATCATCCACCGCAGCGTGTTCTTCAGCTTCGTCTGCTGTATGAACAGGTCGTGCTCCGGGTACACGCTTTCGGCGTGCTGCGGGCTCTTGAAGTAGAAGGACAGCCACTCCTGGATACCGCCCATACCCGCTCTTTTGGCTAGGTCCATGAACAGGACCAGGTCCAGCACCAGCGGCGCGGCCAGAATGGAGTCCGAGCACAGGAAGTTCACCTTGAGCTGCATCCGCCGGCCGAGCCAGCCAAAGATGTCGATGCTGTCCCAGCCCTCCTTGTTGTCTCCGCGAGGGGGATAGTAGTTGATGCGAACCTTGTGGTACGCGTCGCCGTAGAGGTCCGGGTACGTCTCGGGCTGCAGGATGTGCTCCAGAACGCCCAGCTTGGACTCCTCTTTCGTCTTGAAATTCTCGGGCTCGTCGAGGACCTCGCCGTCACGATTGCCCAGGATGTTCGTGGAGAACCAGCCGTCCAATCCCAGCATCCTTGCCTTGATCATCGGACCGATCACGGTCTTGACCAGGGTCTGGCCGGTCTTGAAGTCCTTGCCGCAAATCGGCACGCCATTGTCCTTGGCCATCTTCTCGAAGACGGGAATGTCCACTGCCAGGTTCGGTGCGCCGTTGGCGAAGGGGACGCCCTCCAGTAGCGCGGCATATGCATAGATCATCGAGGGGGCGATGTTCTCGCTGTTGTCCTCGAACCCACCGAGCAGGCTCTCGATGTCCTGATGAATCTCGGACTCTGTAATGAATTTTTCGGTGGATGCGCACCACATCATCACCAGCCGATCGCAGCCGTTCTCAGCCTTGAATCGGCGCATGTCCTCGCGGATGGCCTCAACGAGTTCGAGCTTCGTGGGCGCGGTCTTGACGTTCGTGCCGTCGATCCTCTTAACGTAGTCCTGGTCGAACACAGCCGGCATTGGCTTGATCGACTTCAGGAAGTCGGCGACGGGCTCGATCTCCTCATGACGATCGAGGACTCCCGCCTTGATAGCAGCCTCATATGCGTCGTCGGCGATCGGGTCCCACGCGCCGAAAACTAGCTGGTCGAGGCCTGCCAGAGGAGCGAAGTCGCGTATCAGAGGCGATTCCCCGTCCGTGCGTTTCCCTAGCCGGATGGTCGCCATCTGTGAGATCGACCCGACAGGCTGACCTGTGCCTCGCCGAATGTGTTCGACACCTGCGACGAACGTCGAAGATACTGCCCCCAGCCCCACGAGCATGACGCCGAGCTTGCCGTCGGCCGACTCGATTACGGGCGCCTCCGTCGACATGAAATCCTTGGGCTCAAGCACTATGCCCTTCTCTCGCGCCAGCTCCAGCAGCCGCTCGTGCCACTGCGCCGGAATCCTTGCGGTCTTGGCCCAGTGCTGCACCGTGCTCTGGCCTTTGCCCAGCAGGCCAGCCAGTTGGGACTGGCCTCCGAAGCGCTCTATAATCTGCTCTGCGGGGTTCTTTGGTGTATTCATAACAACTATATTACCAATTTTTTCGTTAGCGCGCAAAGCCAGAAGGAGAACTGCTTCGAGAGAAGTTCGCGTCGAGGCCGAGGTCGATGCTATCCTTAGCTATAGCCCATCGGGGACGGAGGTGTATGGTGAAGGTCGGAATATTGGCGGGAACAGCGTACTCCGGTATCGAGTTGATGCGCATTCTCAACCGACACCCCGAGGCCGCAATTGTGTCCGTCACCGGGCGCAGCTCCGCAGGCAAGAAACTGTCTGAGGTGTTCCCACACCTGGGCCCGATCGACCTGACCATCACCGAGGAGTTGGAAGGTAGTATCGATGTGGTGTTCTCGGCGTTGCCCCACGCCGCCAGCGCAGAGCGCTTGGGGCCTCTGGTGGAGTCTGGCGTCAAAGCGGTGGACATCAGCGCAGACTTCCGCCTCAACAACCTCGACGAGTATCAGCAGTGGTACGGGGTGACTCACCCATACCCGCAGTACCTCGAAGAAGCTGCCTATGGCCTCCCGGAACTAGGACGCGACGGAATCGCCTCCGCCCGCATCGTTGGCAATCCGGGTTGCTACCCCACGGCGTCGATTTTGGCCTTGGCGCCCGCAGTGAAGGCCGGCATTATCGAACTCGACATCATCGTCGACGCGAAGTCGGGGGTGTCGGGCGCAGGCCAGAAGACGACGCGTGATTACATGTACTCCGAGGTCAACGAGAACCTCAAAGCCTACGGGCTGGGCGGCCACAGGCACATGCCTGAGATAAGCCAGGAGCTAGGGAAGCTGGCCGGGTCTGACCAGGAACTGCGCATGACCTTCGTGCCCCACC
>CAUZNX010000307.1:0-3136 GCA_963580905.1 Dehalococcoidia bacterium
GTACGCCTGCGCAATGGGGAATTGGAGCGGGTGATGGGATTCGAACCCACGACATTCTGCTTGGGAAGCAGACACTCTACCACTGAGTTACACCCGCTCGAGGTTCCAGTCGCCTGATCAGCGTGACAACGACCGGAGGGTACTCGCATATTAGCAGTATCCGCGGTTGGTCTCAACCGCACCGCACCCATTTACCCGCACCACCGTGACGTCTGCGCGACCTGCCGGAACGCATCCCCCCAACTCTCCCCGTCTCACTGCCGCACCAGCATCGCCACTAGCTCTCACACTCGGACCAACCCCTGCCCTACCCCAACCATGCGTCGGTTCCAGCCGCCAACGAAGTTAGCGAAGTCCTATGGATTTCATCAGGGATAATTCTTAGACTGTGGCCTGCACGGGGTTTATAATGTGACTATCACTCAAACGGTTAGGTGCGACTACCAATGGTGCTACTAGCAACTCGGGCTACGGTCCTCACCCTTCTTCTCATGGCAGCTTCCCTCGTATTTGCGGAGGCGCTAGTCGTCACCGCCCTGATCCTAGTCACCATCCTGATGATCGGAACCTCCCTGGTGCTTGCCCCCGTGACCGCAGAGGAGAAGGCCTCCCCCATCGAGTTCAGTCCCGCCTAGCATCACCCACGCGCCCTGCAAACAGGCCCTCATACCCCACTTCGCTCCTTGACACTGCCCAACCTCCGCCGATATACTCGAAGCCTGTTTACGGGCCAGTAGCTCAGCTGGCTAGAGCGCAGTCCTGATAAGACTGAGGTCCCTGGTTCGAGTCCAGGTTGGCCCACCACCCCGTACAGTACCCAGAACCCCACCTTCGACCGCGACCGTCTCCTGATCCTGGTTCGCGTTGCCCTGCACTGGCAGGACGTAGTGCATCACCGCTTAGCCGCCGATTACCACGACCCCTCTGACGAACGACCTCCCCAGGCTCTTTCGCTACGCCAAACCACTGTCTTTGAGCAGGTCTTTCAGTTCGTCGACGTACTCCGCAACCTCACCGATGCTCAGCTGACTGGCAGGAGGCTCGGCAACTCGACTTGAGTATCGTGTCGCAGATGGATATCAAGGGCGGAGTGAAAGTGTACGAGCGGGGAGGAGCAGAACCGTACCAACAGACGCGGCGTCGGCACAACCACAAAGGGTCACGACCTGGTCAAAACACTGACGAGCTTCTTTTCACTGGCTATCATGGTGCCTCGGGCCAAGTATAGAAACGGTAGAAACGGCAGCTTGACCAAAAGGCCGAAGGGGACTCCCATCATGAATACGCGTTCCAGTGTGTTGATGACTCTGGTGCCATCATCGTTGCCTTCGAGGTTGTAAGACCAATACATCTGGGAGGGTATGAATCCAAGGAGCATAGACCGGGTAGTCCAGGCTATACGTGTTTCCGACACCTCCGTCACGGTGGTAGTGTCGGATGTTGGCATATTCATTGTTAGCCTTCGGTTCTTCCAGGTTGTCCCAACGGTGATCTTTGCGGGGGGCTCTCCAGCGACGCCATGGACCTCCGTAAACTCGGATAACCTGGATAGGCTAGTTAGCAAGTCGCGTACCTTTTCGATGGAGACCGACACGGATATTTCACGAGTAATAACTGACACAAGACACCTCAAGTCCTAATCAGGCAGGGCTGGCTCTGACCAAGAGCCAGACAAAGCCTTACTCTTGGGAGGCGGCGACAGACTGGTATTGTACAGCGGTGGAATCCTGAGCTCAAAGGCAAGTGGAGCTCTGCGTAATGTCCCTCCTGCGAGGGCCCCGACCAACTCAACACCCGTGGTCAGACTGCCACGCGGTTGGCACTTGCGAGTTCGAATGGTTCACGGTTCCAGCCAGCCCAACGCTCCTTCAGGAGCAGCCCGGCGATCCGCGCCTAAAATCTAACCAGCTCGACGGGATGAACTGGATTGATAGCAATCAACGAGATACCCGCCCACACCGCGCTATTCGCCCGTTGACCTGATCTCCAGCTGATCCAACCCCTCTGCCAGTGGAAGCGGCACCATGCTCCCCGTCTTGTGCGATATGTGAATCGCCGTGATGACCTCCAACGTCCTGAGCCCGTCCCGCCCGGATCCGATGCTCTCGCGGTCCTCCAAGAAACACTGAACACTCTCCAGGGCCGCGCCGTAATAGTAATCGTCGCGATTCACCACTGTGGGCATGTCAGGGATATCCTCCCACTGATAGCTCGCCGTTTCGTCGTTATCAGATACCTCCGCTAGCGGACCGTACTCCCACACCCCTCTGTACTCGTTGTACTGAATTCGGCCCTTGGTGCCCGCGATCAGGGTCGCGGCGTCGCCTTCCCCGCTGGGAGCGACACAGTTGATGAAGAAGACCACGCCACCCTCGCATATCACCATTCCGCCTCCACCCGGGTCCGCCCCTCGCTCGTCGGACAGGTAGCCGGCCACCAACTTCGGGGTGGCGTCGGTCCAATAGAACGCATAGTTGACTGTGTGGGTGCCATTTTCTAGCAGAGGTCGGAAGCCGCTTGTCTCGATCGTTCGCACCTCGCCGATCATGCCGTCGTCGATCATCTTCTTGATCTTTTTGAACGGCGGCAGGAAGCGCCGTGTGTGCTCTGTGATCAGCCGGGATCCGGCCTTGTCGCAGGCCTCCACCATCTTCCTGCCCAGCTCGACGCTCTTGGCCAGGGGTTTTTCGACCATGATCACTTTGATCCCGGCCTCGGCGGCCTCAATGACCGGTTGGTGGTGGTGCAGCGTGTGAGTGGTCACGCTGACCAAGTCGAGATTGGCCTTCTCGTACATCTCTGCGGCGGTACTGTAGCGATGCTCGGCGGCGATATTCCATTCGTCCCCAAACTGGGACAACCGCTCCTCGTCGATCTCCGCGATGGCCACCAACTCGCACTCTTCGATGCGTGTGTAGCCGCCCGCATGGGAGTTGTAGCTTTTCCCAAGGCCCCCGACCTCTCCGGCCCCGACGATTCCGACTCTCACCTTCGCTGCCATGTTCTAACTCCTTGGCCTACATCATTGATAGCTCGACAGCCCCTCGTAGGGGCCTACACTATACGGACAACGGCTCTCAATTGATAAGCCTACCGCCCCCCAAGTAACCTAGAAGGGCGGTGCGCAGAGGCAGGC